>JABDLW010000083.1 GCA_013001805.1 Saprospiraceae bacterium
GGTTTAAAGGGCGCAGGTCCTAACCACATGTCGTAATTAAGCTCCTCGGGAACAGGCATTGGATCAAGATTGGTTCGGCCACTCCAGTAAAATTTCCAGTCAAAACCAGTGGTTGCATTCAATGTGACTTTTAGAGGCCAGCCAAAGACCCTGTTTTCCACTAATTTCTTTATCGGTTTTACCGGTACTCCCATACCATAAAAATTGCTGGCAAATCGAAACCAGGTATTTAGACGAAACATCCTGCCCGTCCTTTCCATAGCCCTTTTTACAGCAATCCCTTCCCCAATGGTTCTGGTCATCGGTTTTTCACACCAGATATCTTTTCCTGCCTGCGCAGCTGCAATTGACATCAGTGCATGCCAATGTGGAGGAGTAGCTATATGAACAACATCAATGTCGGATTGACCGATCAATTCCCGAAAATCCTCATAGGTCTTTATGCCTGGTTGTCTTTCTACTGCCTTTGCCAAATGACCACTATCAACATCACATACTGCCAGTAGTCGACCTTCATAATCGATATGACCTCTCCCCATCGACCCGACACCGATGATCCCTTTCGTCAATTCATCACTGGGAGCAGTATAACCTGCTCCACCCAATACATGCCGGGGAATTATTGAAAATACACCGGTCGTGATGGTTGCGTGCTTTAAAAACTGCCTTCGATTGTTCTTATTGGGCATTCTCCTTCTATTAATTGAAAATCAAAGATAAAAGATTGTGATAGACTTTGCGATCCCTGCATTCTAATATAATACGTAGGCTTGCGTTTTAAAAGCGGGACCATTAGCCCGGGAGCTTCATAGACAAATGAGTAAATTGCCACGGTGAATTCTCTGCGAATAATTTTGGGAACAATTTTGATGATTGGCTTTACTACGCAACCAACTCATTCGCAATCCGACTCCACTGCTGCCGGTAAAGCTTATTTAGAAATCGGACTAAATTATTTAAATAATCAAGATCTTGATTCGGCCCGCATTTATTTTGAAAAAGCTCTACCTATAGCAAGGCAACAAGCAGATACCGAGCTTCTTGGGGACCTCTGTATTAGATTGGGGCAGGTCTACCGGAGACGTGGTGATCCGATGAAGGCAAATAACTTGATCACCGAAGCTATAGCCCAGTACGAAAATAAATTTGGCTCTTCTCATACGAAAATAGCAGCGGGATATAATGACCTTTCTATAGTTCAGAACTCATTGGGAGACATAGAGGCTTCAGGAAAGAGCCTTATCAAAGCGCTATCGATCAGGGAAAAATTACTAGGTAGGAGGAGTATTGAGTATGGAATGGTTCTCAATAATTTAGCTCTGCATTACCTGGAAATGGACCAACTCGACCAGGCGATAAAAGCAGCGAAAGAAACGGTACAAATTTTTGCAAGGGCTGAATACCCGGATCAGAGATTTCACGTGAGTTCGTACAACACGCTGGCCAAGGCCCTGGATCGGGCAGGTAAGCTCAGAGAGGCCGAGGAAAATTATCTGAAGGCCATTGAACTGCACGAAAAATACTTTCCGGGAAATTCCAGAATAAGGTTTTACTTGCTTGACCTGGGTAGAAACGCTATGGCGCAGGGCGAATATCAGGAAGCAGTAGTGCATTTCCATCACGCCATGAGTGCAACAATTGCATACATTGATCCGGATAGTATAAACCAAAACCCATTAAGCGATGATCCCTCCAATTATTTGTCACTGAGATCGCTATGTTTGCTCAAGGGGTCCGCACTACATAAGCTATACAGTCAGAGTAGGGATACTACGGATTTACTCAAAGCGATTGCGCTTTACAACCTGGCAGATTTATTTGCTACTAAAAACCGGGTAGAAGTTCAATATCAGAGATCAAGAGAAGCCTTTTCGAGGCAGAATCTATCGCTTTACGAAGGGGCAATTTTAGCACACATTGATATGTGGGAAGAGACCGGAAGGGAGGAATTTCTGGAGAAGTCATTTTTACTAAATGAAAAGAGCAAATCATTGACTTTATTGCAGAATTTATTAGATGCAAATGCCCTGCGCACGAGTGGAATTCCTCCACTAATTCTCCAGCAGGAGGAAAGATTACAAGATAGCCTGGCTCTCCTGCGCAATGCTTTGCAAGCAGAGAAGGATCCAGCCAATATCGAAAGCTTGAAAACGGAGATCCGGCGACTTGATCTTAGATATGAAGAATTTAAAAAGTCATTGGAAAAAAACTATGTTCAATATTACCAGTCAAAATATAATTTCAAATTTAAAACCTTAAAGGAAATTCAAAGACAACTTCAGAGCGACCAATCAATAATGGAATTTTTTGTTGGCGATGATTATCTGTTTGTCTACACAATTAATTCTGAATCATTTAGATGTCATAAGGCGGTGAAGTCAGATTCTCTTACACTTTTCATTTCGGGATTGATCGAAAGTTTGCGGCGGTTTGACCCATCCCTTCCTCTTGGATCAGAAGAAACTCAGGAAGCACTCGATATATACACGGATCTTGCAAGCAAGCTATATCAACTCATTTGGATGCCATTTGCGGAAGACCTCAAAAAAGAGGTTATGAT
>JABDLW010000108.1 GCA_013001805.1 Saprospiraceae bacterium
GTATACTCTGCATTGCCTCGTAAATCTAGTTGATTGGCTGGGATAGGATCTCCCGAGCAAAATTGACCGAAGACCGAGAGGTTTGATATTATCAATATTAGTAACAGTTTCAGTTTTCGAAAAAACGCAGGATGTCTTTTGGAAAAATATGGGATGAGTAATTTATTCATAACGGGTCTATTTTTTTTAAGGACAATAAGATAGTTTGGCATAGGGGTGGGAAGGCCAGACAGGCTTGGACATACGTCTTGGTTATTGCACAGGAATATGATATTCCAAGGCTAACCCAGGGCTCTATCGGGCCGAAAAACTTTTCTCAGTGACGTATATAAAACAAGGAATGGTAATAGATGAGTCGATAAACGGGTCTAAGTGTGTTCATAACTAACGGTTTCAAACGGCGTGAAAAAATTAAATAGTTCGTGTTTCAAAAGCAATGACAAGGTGCAAAAAAATGATGAGTTCTCGAAGCGGGTATTGGATTTTTTTTTGTACAAAGCTGATAGTCAAATTGTTGAACAATGAATTAAATATATATGTCAATCGTAAATATCAGATTTCTAAGATCTTATCGTGAACATCAAGCTGCTCATATAGTGTCTGGTTCAGCGCGGTGGATCGGGATCATACTGCAAAATATCCAGGGTGAATTCCGACTTATTTGCAGCCTGATCCCGGGCTAGAAATCGGACTTTCCAACGTTGATAAGGCCGGATCACTCCAATTACATCTTCTGATATCTTTTCATATTGAATGTCTATCTCCGGATCAGAACAATTATCCGAAACCTCAACATCTGCCAAAGAAATTTCCGGCAACCCATTACCAAACATGGGAACCTCACCTGCATCGGGATACAGCCTGAAAAGTGGATGAATCATGCTTATGACCGGGGGCGTGTCATCAACTACCTGGATGATTTGTGAATCCCGGTTCACTACGTTTCCCAGGAGCGAGATATTATATATCCTGCGTATGGAGTAACAACAAGTGCCTTGGTGAGTAACCTTTTCTGCCACCGAAATCTTGAAATCTGAGTAATCATCAGGTAGTGAATAGTCCGGAGAAGGAACGCCCTGTCCGCATTGGATAATTGTATCCGCTGGACGCTGGAAGAAATCCCGGCTTCGCAGCAATACGATGACCTGATTTTGTGTATGTGTTTGACCGTCAATCTTAATGGCAGTCCAACTTCGCTCAATCTTCTCTCCCCAATTATGGTAGGAGTGCGATGTCGTAGGCACGATTGCCGTGAGATTTACCTGTTCTTCGACCCAAATTTCAGGCCATTCCGGCAATGGATCTCCCTGGCTCAAAATTACGGTGGGAGGAACACCTCTCAGAAGTAGGGAATCACCAAATTCTCCGTCAACTATAGATCCTGCACCGGAGACATCGGGAGCAAATTGCACCAAAAAAATGGAGCTAAGCACAAAAAATCTCATGTATCTCAGGGTCATCTCAAGGCTATGGTTGCATAATAATGTAATAAAATTCCCGCAGCATTATTCAAAATGCACGACAAAATCATCTTGTCGGTAAAAAAGAGCGACACAACATGTTGTGCCGCTCCACTGGTGGAGCTAAGAATGTTTTATGATGATATAATCTATCTACGCTATGCATTTAATCCGTTTTTATGATCCGCTTATGATGCATTCTTCCTTCCATTGAAATTTGTAAAATATACGATCCAACGGGCAGCTCTGTAAGATCAATCTGCCTTTTGCTACGTCCTCGTTCTGCCTCAATCGTGATTTGCTTAATAACTTGTCCCATATTGTCATAAATCACCAATTGGCCATCTGTGTCTTCCGACACACTCAATTCTACTTCAAAAGAATTTCGGAAGGGGTTGGGGTACAGGACAAGTTGCGGCTCACTATAACAGTCGGCGCTAAATACCTGGATGGGAGAGTACTCGGTAGTTCCATCTACATCTATCATCTTCAAACGATAATAGCCTGTAGCCGCTTTGATTGTATCCCGGAAAAAGTAATTAGTTGACGAGGCCTCAGCACCAGCAGCTCCAATCGATTTCAACATGCTGAATGATATTCCATCATGTGAATATTGCAACTCATAATGCGAGAGATTCAATTCAGAAGCTGAAGCCCAGGCAATATCTGCCTGACAATTATTTACGGATACTTCAAATGATACCAATTCCACCGGCAATGCACTGGATGCCACCAAACCGGCGTCAACATTCATCAAAGACTGTTGGGGTTGCAACATAATGGGTTCGGTCATCCCGGTAGAGGGATTCGCATCACTATCAAGTTCTTCATCAGATCCCTGGTCGGGAATCGTAAACTCCATTTCTTCCGGAGCTTCAAAGCGAATCAAATACTCATCTGGTACCAGGTGGCCAAAACTGAACTGACCTCTCTTGCCATTGATTGTACTACTGGTTGTGCTCGAAATCAATTGGGGAGCACTGGGATCCGGCATTTTTTTGTATAGGTGTATGTTTACATCATTCAGACCATCCTCACCCGGATCTTGCAAACCATTTACATTAAGATCTTCCCAAACTGTATTTCCAACTGATGCAGATGCCAGATTAGGATCAAATTCACAGACCGTAATGACCTGACTGTCTTCACCCCGATTTCCGCAGTGATCGACATACCACCAGGTTCGAATAATGGTAAAATTGCTACTATCGGCCGAGTCGTAGAAGATCTCTTCGGTGAATTTTGGAATGGTTGCTTTGGCACAATCATCTTCCATGTAAACGGTAGGATCAGGCGGTGGAATGGTAGCTCCGCACGGCAGGGTAATGTCATCGGGTACATTGTGCATGACTGGAGCCATCGTATCGTACTGCAGCATATAAAAGTAAAATTCCGATACATTGCCGGCACCATCCGTAGCGGTATAGGAGCATCTCCAGCGTGCGTAGTAGCCATAGGCCGCACAGACACCGAAACCTTCCAGTTCATCATCGAGTTCGAGCGTGGCATTGCAACAGGCATCGACAACAGTTACATCGGAAGCTCTGACCTCCGGGCGCTCACAACCAAACATAATGGCGTCGCCACCAAGAGGAATCCCGACCAATGCAGGATTTATGATGGTAATAACCGGCGCGACTTCATCGACTATGTGGATAATTTGCGTGTCTCTGCTCACATTATTGCATGCATCACGGGCAATCCAGATTCGCGTGAGGTAATATTCACATTCATTTATCGTTGTTTCGGTTTCGGAAAAATCGACACTATGTGACGAACAATTATCTGATACCGTGTGACTTGGAGCCGGAATGGGATCTCCACAATTTAGCGTGAGATCATCCGGTACAGACAGAGATGGTGGTTGGTTATCAACAAATGTTATGGTCTGAGTTGCGGTCACGGAATTACCACATTGATCACTGGCAGTCCAGGTACGAACCACTTGATCTCCGCACAGGATTGGTATGGTAGTTTGCGATCGTTGCACTGTGACTGTTCCCGTCTCCGGATCGGTGGCTGTGACCAATGGCCATGGGGGTACCGCTGATCCACACGATAGCTGAATATTGTTGGGTACTCCGTTTAAGACTGGTGGATTTGGATCCCAGAAGAAGATAAAGTCTTCGGTAGCTGGATCAGCGGTGGCATTCGGAGCGCTGAGTATGTATGTTCTGGTAAATGTATAGACCCTGCCGTTGACCACCGGACTGCTGACCGATGATGTCATGGTGACCGATCCGGGCGGCACACAAGGTGGCAGTGTGGCGTAGCCTAAGACATCTGCCAATGTCCGTGCTGGAGGTAAATTAGCAGCGGTTGGTGCATTCGGCCCGGTAAAGCAAACCTGCTGATTTACCGGAAGGGCAACGATGATCGCCTGGGCTTGAACCAGAACAGTAAAGGTGCTTTGGCAGGATGTGTTCTCGCAGTCGGATGTCAGTCTTTGCTCGAGAGTAATTTGAGCTCCACTACAGTAATTGGGTGCGGCCAGTGAATTTAGATTAACAGGCACATTGTTGATGTAATATGATGCAATGCGATTGCAGCCCCCGCTATGCGAAAATCCTGATTTCCAATTATTAAAATCTGTATTCAGCGCGGTCTGGGAATTATATTGTTCTGTTACTGATGCTGGGGGTGTGCAGACGAGTGGTACATTTTCCTGCCAGGTAAAAGTTCGGGTACAGGTTGAGGTAATTCCACAAGCGGTGGCGGTATAGACAAAGTCCTGACTTCGGTTGCATCCATTGGAAGTAATTTGACCGGGAGTACAGATGACGTTGACGGGTCCACACTCATTGCTGGCGGTCACATTGGGATCACAAACCGGAAGGGGTGGATTGCAACCCAGGTCGGTGGTTCCATCGGTACAGTTGGCAAACACGGGAGCGGTAGCTTCTTGCCAGGTAAAAGTTCGGGTACATGTTGAGGTAATTCCACAAGCGGTGGCGGTATAGACAAAGTCCTGACTTCGGTTGCATCCATTGGAAGTGATTTGACCGGGAGTACAGATGACGGTGACGGGTCCACACTCATTGCTGGCGGTCACATTGGGATCGCAAACCGGCAGGGTTGGATTGCAACCCAGGATGGTGGTTCCATCGGTACAGTTGGCAAACACAGGAGCGGTAGCTTCTTGCC
>JABDLW010000111.1 GCA_013001805.1 Saprospiraceae bacterium
GGCCTGATCCGACAAATGCTTCAGTCTGGAGCATCTGGATACTTATTAAAAAACACAAACAAGGACGAGTTTGTCACTGCAATAAAAACGGTGGCTGATGGCGGCACCCACCTCAGTAGAATTGCCAGCGAATCATTAATAAACAGCATAATGAACCGCCCTGAGTCAGGCCATATACCACAGTTGACCAAACGCGAAGAGGAGATTTTGCAACTTATTTCCCGGGAACATAGTACGCATGAAATCGCCGAGCTTCTTTATTTAAGTCCGAATACCATCGAATATCATCGCAAGAACTTATTCAATAAATTAAATGTCAAAAATGTAGCCGGGCTGATAAGAGTGGCCATGGAAAGAGGACTGCTCGGTTAGTTGAATACGTCAGTATCATATTTTTTCCTGGTAATCTTTTCAGGCTGACCCTCGAAAGTTTTGTGATAATTTGACTCCCACTACGGAAAACCGTAGTCCGACATTCTGTGTAAATCCGTGTTTTCTTCTGCTCATTTTCTTCTGAACCTTGTGGCAGATAAAACTGGAAAAGTCATGAAATATACAGTCGTTATTTTCTTTCTACTTTGTCTTCGATCTCTTAGTGCCCAGGATTGCGTTTGGATGGCATTTACCATCGATGATTGGACTGATGCCACCAAATGGAGTTGCGGACATGTACCTGGACCAGGTGATGTGGTGGTGATAAGTTCCGGGAGAGTCCATATGAAGTCTGATGTAATGATCAAGGAACTTCGGATGACCAATGGCACCATTGATTCGGCCTACACGCTGACCGTGACTGACAGCGCTTATCTGGCGGGTAACCCCAGCTTTGATGTCGGATTGTCGGTGATTCTGGATGGCAACTCAGAGATATCGGTTATTGCCCTTAAAAATGGAAGCAGTTTGCAAATTAATGCGGACGATACCATCTGGACTACCAATGCAAATATCAAGGATGAGGGTGGTGGGAACCTTTTTGACTGCCGGGGAACCATAATAAAAACCAGCTCCTCGAGCATGTCACTTAGCTGTCCCACCCAGTTGCAAGGAGCGCGTTTTCATGTGACTGGCGGCACGGTGACTTGTACCGAAGAGATGAATTGGACAAATTCCCTGGTCGAAATTTCAATGGGAAGCACCATTAAGTTCAGCCTGAGTGATCACACTATTTCGAACACTGACATTTGCGGCGACGGTACATTTCAAATTAATGCCGGTACGATGAACTTCAGTGGAGGCAGCTTCACCACGCATTTCTCTCAGGGATTTACCACAAACAATCCGGTATTCAATGATCTTCTGGGTATCAATCCACTCAGTTTCCATATTAGGCGAGGGACCTTCAATTGTGGTGCAGATCTGGTGATTGCCGGAGATCTGAAAATGGACGGACTGCCAGCAGTCCTAAAAGTAAATAAATATGGCGTCTCTCATGGAGGACAAGCCATCTTGATTGCTGGCACTTTTCAGGACGGAACACTAAGAATCGATCAGGGAGGTTCGCTCACCAGGCTCAATCTAAAAGACACCGCCGTACTGGAAGTGCCAACTGGTCAAATGTTGCTGATAAATTCAAACTCTTCGACGGAGATAAGCGAGATTGGCAGCCAGAATCTTTTTAAAATAGATGGAATCCTGACAAAAAAGGGAATGGGAAATTTCATAATCGATTGTCCTTTGGAAACCAACAATGCTTTGATAAAAGTTGATACCGGGAAACTCACGGTAGTAAAACCTGGCAACTGGAATAACTCATCGATCGAGATTTCTGAGGGTGCATCTGCTGGTTTTCAGTCGGGAGCTCAACAATTTATAAATTGCGATATATCGGGAACGGGTGAGTTTCAATCAACGGGAAGTGTCATTCATTTTATGGGTGGAAATCTGACTTCGGGATTTACACAGATGTTTGCCGGCGTTACTCCATCTTTTCATGACCAGGCTGGAATCAATCCCAGCTACTTTAATCTTAGTAGCGGGACATTTCATTGCGGGGCGGATGCCCATGTAAATGGTCCTTTTGCTTTGTCAGCTGGTACCATTAGTGGACTTGGGTATAACATTACGGTCAGTGACTCGGCTGTACTATCCGGTGGTGCAATAGATAGTCTTTCCTTGACTTTAATGAATGGAGGACACCTGATTGCACTCAATGTCAGAAACAAAAGCACTCTGACTGTACCAGTGGGAGACACCTTGTTTGTTACATCTAATAGTGCAGTTACTGTGACAAATACAGGAAATGAAAATCTTTTCAACCTTGAGGGTGTCTTAATGAAATCTGGCTCGGGCACCTTAAGTATCAATACACCTGGTCAATACACAAATTCGATCTGCCATGTTCTGGAAGGAAATTTACAAATAAATGGAACCTCCATCTGGAATAATAATCAAGTAATCCTTTACTCCAATGCAGAATTTACCCTGGGCCAAAATGTACATGAGCTCGACTTGACAGAAATCCAAATCAATTGATCTAATCATCTAATAACTCAACAGACAATCATAAATCATGGCCAATTTTACTCTATCCGAGCGGGAAAAAGAAGTATTAAAGTTAATTATTTATGAACATACTACGAATGAGATTGCTCAAAGACTATTTCTAAGTCAGGAGACAATCAGAACGTACCGCAAAAACCTATTATGCAAACTCGATGCCCGTAATGTCGCTGGGTTAGTGAGAAGGGCTTTGCAGCGTGATATTATTCCAATTAATATTTGAGGACTAGAAACCTTTACCCCAGCAAACTTAAATTTCAACTCTGTCTGGGGCGTTCTGAAATAATCTCGTATTTTAAAGCAGCACGAAAGTCCAACAAGTATGTGGTTCCAGATTATAAAAACTTTTTGGGTCTTAGTATTGATATACGGTTGGCAAGTAAGTAGTGCCCATTGGTTACCACAAGCGGATTCGATTTGGATTCGCGCCTTAATTGACTCATCTGAACTTTTTCATAATCGCGACCGTTCGCGATCAATAGCCTACGCCAGCCGTGCCATCGATGATAGTGAAAGAGTCAATCAAGAACTGTTGAAAGGCTGGGCTCAGCATCATTTAGGTCGCAATTATATCGGCACTGATAGTGTAGACCTTGCGGCTACACTTTTTAACAAAGCCGATACCATTGCCAGCCAGTATTCAGATGACAAGTTGTCCGCCGCCATTGCAAACAGCCGGGGAATCCTGGCAAAAAATGCAGGTGATTTGGATGACGCAATGGCATTGTTCATTCTGGGGTTGAAAAAATATGAATCCATTGACGACGAACTTGGCATAGCGAGTGTATGCATTAACATCGGTGTCATCTACGATCATCAAGGAGACTTAAAAAATGCGAAGATTTTTTTTGAGCGCGCATTGCAGTCAGCTCAAAAGGCAGATAATGCCCTATATGAAGGAAAAGCATGGCACAGCTTGGCAATCATTGCTTGCAATACTGGTGATTTACAAGGGGGGCTCAGACAATTTAAAGCCTCATTATCAAGATTCCAGCAAGCTCAAAATGGCTGGGACATCATAAATACTTTAAATAATCTGGGTTATGCTTATAAAATGCTGGGAAATTTAGACTCTGCCTTGATTTACAGTGATATGGCGATCCAGGAGGCGCAGGAGATGCAAAATCCCGAATTAGAAATGCGCACACTCACGACCAAGGGCAACCTTCTCGAAGAGAGTGGGCAACTAGATCAGGCAGAGCGCATTCTCACCGATGCACTTAGTAAAACCAAGGAACTCAACATGCGCACGTGGGAGGAACGCACTCTGGGCTATCTTGCAAAACTGAAAGAAAAGCAAGGAGATTACGTGGCCGCGTTGTCTTATTTTAAACAATATACAAACTTGAGAGACAGCTTAAAAAATGAAACCACGCAAGACCATATCAGTGAGCTACAAGTACAATATGAAACTGAAAAAAAAGAAAATGAACTGAAACAGGCAAAATTAAATATTCAAAAAGCTGAAACAAAAAAATTATGGTGGATACTCATTGCTTTAGGATTATTCCTTAGCGCAGGCTTTTTCATATTGTATTTCCGCCAGCGTCTCAAAGCTAATCGACGAATCACTCAACAGCAGAAAGCATTAATGGAACATCAGATTGCCGAGTTAGAAAATACACAATCGATTTTATCACTCAATGCCATGATTGGTGGCCAAGAAGCAGAGAGAAAGCGCATTGCCAAAAATCTGCATGATGGGGTGAGTTCGATGTTATCTACCCTCAACCTTCACTTGATTGCGCTGCAAGATCAGTCTCTACGAGATGAACGCAGCCAACTGCTGCAAAAAACACAGAAGTTACTGGATCAGACGGCACAAGAAGTAAGAAGAATTGCACACGATATGATGCCAGGATCTTTGAGCAAACTAGGGTTAGTCCCCTCCCTACACGAATTGAAGGAAGATATTGAAGGTGTTTCTGACCTGCATATAAATTTACAGAGTATCGATATGAACCTCCGGCTTGATGAAGATCTAGAAGTGATGATATTCAGAACAGTGCAAGAGTTGGTTAACAACATTACCAAACACGCTGAAGCCAAAAATGTACTTATAGAACTTTCGCGCCAGGGAGATCAAATAAATCTCACCGTCGAGGATGATGGGAAAGGATTTGAATATCAATCCACTGATGGAAGGGGTATGGGATTGCGAAGCATTCGATCCAGGATTGATCATTATGGTGGTCACTTCGATTTGCACAGTCAAAAGGGAAGAGGAACATCCATCTCTATCATGGTTCCCATTTCGAAACTGCATCACCCGAACGCAGTACTTGGGCCGTGATTTCTGCTTACTATGAGTTAAAAATCCTAAAACAATTATTTACAGCGGTACCCGTGCCAATTCAATATCGTAGGCTACCCATTCCCCTATTTTCTTCCAATCAACATATCCTACTCTATTAGTCCAAAGTGGATTAATATTCTGTGCCAGTGCGGCTTCGGTATATTTTTCCCAAAATTCCAGTGCCTTGGTTAATTCGAGTATGGATGCGTCCTGGTGTTCCTGCTCGCCGGTTTCACGGTAAAGAGCGAGGTGGGCGGATCCCTTAATTTTATGGCCGTAGTATTTACCCAGCAGCGCCATAGTCTTGATATCATGCAGTGTGACTTTCAATTCATTATTTTCTGTCGAATTTAATTCTTGGATGATTTCCAGTGCTCTATTTGAATGGCCGTGTAGTCTCTCTGCAACCATCAATGGACTAATCAAATCAGATCTACTAGCATTTACTGTCATTTGTACATAGTCAGGAATCGACTGAAAACCAGACTGCGGGTGTGGCGGCAGATTAATAAAGCGGTTCACATCGTGAAATCCAGTCTCGTTTTGTGCATAGCCCGGCCGGCTTTTACATGCCTCAATGTACCATTGGAAATCCAGTGGACCCCAATGGAATCCCGTTGTTGTAGGATAAATCATAGACGCCTCCTGCCAGGCTATAAATAGTTTTTCGCCGTCTGTCCCGGGAAACCGGTTTTGCAGGATGGCAGTAAACCGGTCATTACTCATTTGAGGATCATATCCCAATCTTCCCCAAAGCATCCAATGGTACCAATGTTTCACAATTTCCAATTGACGGGGTGTTGGTGATTCTTTCATGAGAAACTCACGCCCCCAGATCCATTGATCCGATCCATAATAATATCCCCGTGAAACGTCGTGGGGTATGTTTTGCATGAAATCACGTACAAAATCCGGTGCTCCCCAGCGGAAATAATAGATATCATCGTTACGCAAGGTCCATATCGTTTTGATGTTTCCGATATCTTCCACAAAATCTTCGTGATAGTCCTGCTTTGTCGAGCTATAGACATGTGCCTTAGCATATTTAAAACTGAAAATAAATTCAATATTATCGCTGTCGAAAAGGAGCTTAAATTTTTCGGCGATTTCCTGAGCCCCAGTTTGGTGCTGCCGATGAATGAAGGTAATTTTTCGGTCCGGCATTTCACTAGCTGCATCAAGTACACCTAAGGCATAGGCGTCGTAGGCCCAGTCTTCCTTTTCAGTTGTACTGGCTCCGTGCATATTCTCTCCTGTGGTCAAGCCGATCCCCGCTAAATCCGGATAGGTAACAAACATTTGCTTTACACTCTTGCGAAAGTAATCGCGCGTAACCGCATTATTTATATCATCGGTAATCCCATATTTACCATCCGTACCATTCACGAATATATTCCAGGTCACTACATAAAAATCAATATTACGTCCTTTGGCATATTGCATCACACGTTGCCAGAATGCAATTTTTTGATCGATCGATATTTCCTTTAAAATTTCCGGATTTTCCAGAATTTCCGGTGCTTCAAATCCAATACCATTCAAACTATTATATTCCTTCCATTCGACAGTCGAGCGCTGCACATCATCTAACGCTACATCTTCATATCCCGGCACTTTCACCAACGATGGAAAAGGATGAAGGCTCCACAACGAAATGAAATTGTACCGATACCTGGCTAAATTATCGATATATTCGGTCCAGAAATCATAGTTCCATACTTCGGGAATATTCTTTTGTGCAGCATCACTCGGATCGCTGTAGCTAGGTGTACGCACATCAAGAGGAATATTAAACTTCGTACCCCGCATCTCCATATATGGATTTCTTGACATTTCCTCAATACCATCAAGTCCGGTTAATCTGATTTGCTCGGCCAATTCAAGGCCTCCGTACATAGCGCCTGCCTCTTCAATGGCAACTATTTGTATTTTGTTGCCGGACCGGGTAATTTCAAATCCCTCCTTTTTTATATCTTCCCTGTCAGCCTGCAATAAAAATTGAATATCAGCCTCTCCCTCTTCTGACCGGTCTACCTCCACTCCCTTTTCTGCCAACATCGTTTCTATCTCAGCAATGGCAAAATCCATCTGGGCACTTTCAACATGTCTTGAAATGGTAACTCGCTCTATCACCGGATTACAAGCAGCTAACCAACCCAATGCCAATAGGAGCAATACTGGATTTCTGAAATTAATATTTAGCGTTTTAGTCATGACCCAATAATTTGATCAAAAAGGTAGTCATAACTCATCTGATAGCCAAATTTACCCTATCAGCCAGTGGAGCGCAATATAATCGACGGGCATTTACCTTTGCAGCACTAAACATCGTGCGCCGACTACCGGTTATCATCAAGTCTTTCTATCAGTTCCAAACCCAGACCACTAATACACAGTCGCTGTTTCCGGTTCTGTAAAAGTTTTTGGGTCCAGTTTACCATCCCACCATCAGCCAGGTCAATCTCCATGCCTCCCTTCTTCAAAAATACTTTATATTGGAATGTTTCATAATAACGGTTACTTAAAGTTGCCTCCGACTGTGCTACTTTCTCCTTCCAACGAAATTGCTGGGCACGGAGTGCAGATGTAAACTTATCTGAATCAGATTCCAAATAAAACCGAATATGTAAATCTTCGTAAGCAAATCTTTTACCCAGTAATTCCAATTGGATATTGATGTGTTCATTCAATTGTTTCATCTCGAAGTCGTAATTTCCCGTATCGGTTCCTCCAGAGGCCAGGCACAAAACTGAAAAATGAGCTGTGAAATTTGGATTGGTAAAGTATTGCCCCCGAACGTGCCGGTGAACCGCAGCATAGCGTAAGAC
>JABDLW010000122.1 GCA_013001805.1 Saprospiraceae bacterium
GTTGACGACATGGATCAAATGCCCTGGAGTCAGGAACTCCTGGATTGGCTTGCCTCCGATTTCATTGAAAACAATTATAATTTCAAGAAATTACTGCGTACGATTTTAACTTCGAAGGCATACAGGCTGACACCCTCACTACTTGATGCACCTGATCATCTGATTAAAAAGGATTTTGTGTTTAACGGACCCGTACTAAGACGACTTACAGCTGAACAGTTTGTCGATGCATTTACCACTAATTTATACCCATTTTATTCCGGTGTTCATTACACACAAAAGGAACCTGACGGAGATCCCAAGTGGATCTGGCACCGTGAAATTGAATACGATCGTACCGTTTTACCAAAACCCGGAGCACGTTGGTTCCGACATACATTTGATCTGGAATCCCTCGATCAAATCAGGGACGCACAATTCATTATCTCGGTCGATTCATCCTTTACATTATATCTCAATGAGCAGGAAATTGTCCAGGGCTCGGATTGGCGGCAAGTGGTTAAAAAGTCGATACCGTTGGCCGTACTTAAGGAAAGTAACTGCCTGGCTATTTACGCTCAAAATGATGGCATTATTGCCAATCCTGCCGGTATACTATTTACCCTGGAGATTTCATATCCAGACTATACTCAATGTATTGTCTCGGACAAAGGGTGGGTGAGTTCCGATAGCAAACCTGATGCAGATTGGACCACTCTGGAGTATGTTGATTCAACCTGGGCACAGGTACAGAGCTTTGGGTCGACAGGTTATTGGGGATATCTTACTGACTTCCGTTTTGGTGATGGAACCTATGAACCAGCGAGAGCTGCACTGGTCAAAAAAGATCAATTTATGTTAACGCTGGGCCGGCCGACCCGGGAAAATGTGACGACGAAAAGATCGGAAGAAGCGACCCTTTTGCAGGCCATGACTCTATCAAACAATGAATTACTATCCGATAATATCAGACGTAGTGCGGAAAAATGGAAAACAATCGATCCAAATCAGGCACGACAAAATATAGAAAATTTGTTTTACCACTTATTGGGGAGGTTACCCACTAAAAAAGAAGAACAAGTACTTCTAAACGAAATCGAGGCAAAGGAACGCAGTATTGAAGCCTGGGAAGACATCATCTGGTCCGTTGTCATGTTGCCAGAATTTCATTTAATTTAAATTGACCATTTGTGGAAAAAGATCCGGGAAGACGAAAATTCTTACAAACCGTGGGTTCGGCCGGAATCGCGGCTTTGGGCGCCAGCATTAGTTCGTTGCCATTTTTATCTTCCTGCTCGAAATCAGGTTTAGAATCGAAAGCCGATCATGTCATCTTGCTCTGGATGGCCGGGGGGATGTGTCATACCGAAACATTTGATCCGAAACGATATACACCTTTTGAAAAAGGTATGCCTAGTAAGAAGGTGATAAGCACATTTCCTGCGAAACCCACGGTGCTGGATGGTCTGGCATTTTCAGAAGGCCTGGAAGCGATCGGGCAAGTTATGGATAGGGGAACGATTATCCGGTCTTACCGGGCGGCGGACCTCGGATTTATATTGCATACTCGCCACCAGTATCATTGGCATACTTGCTATGAGCCACCACAGTCGGTGCAACCTCCGCATATCGGAGCTTGGATAGCCAAAGAATTGGGTCCCGTAAATGCAGTCATGCCTCCTTTTATTGACATTGGGCAGCGCATGACAGTTGGTGAGGGTGAAGAACTGAAGGCATTTCACTCTGCGGGTTTTCTGGGTACCGAATTCGGGCCATTTGCCATACCTGATCCGTCACAAGGCTTAGAAAGTGTGAGTCCACCTAAAGGTATGGATCTACAGAGATTTGAATCACGCAACAAACTATATCGAAATCTCATCGATCAAAGTCCCTTTGCGGATTATGGGAGCAGTTATCATCAGGAATCATTGGAACGTTCTATGGAGCGATCATATCAGCTTTTGAAATCGCCGGAGGTGGCCGCCTTTAATCTTGATCTGGAACCGTCACAATCCTACGAAAAATACAATACGGGCAGATTTGGACTCGGGTGTTTATTAGCCCGGCGATTAATTGAAAATGGTGCGAGGTTTATTAGTGTGACAACAGAATATGAACCTTTTTTGGGTTGGGATACACATGAAAACGGCCATACCAGATTAGCAAAAATGAAGCAATTGATTGACCGGCCGGTCGCTCAATTGATCCTGGATTTAGAGGAAAGGGGCCTACTAGATCGTACTCTTGTGATCCTGGCAAGCGAATTTAGTCGGGATATGTTAATGGAAGGCCGACCTGAAGAGAATGTAAAAAACCAGGTAGAGGTTCCTGACTTCGTTGAGAGCTTAAAATATTATGGTATGCATCGACACTTTACTGATGGTTGCTCGATTCTGATGTGGGGAGGTGGAATAAAAAAAGGGCATATCCATGGACAGACTGCGGAGGAAAGGCCATTTAAAGCCATCACCGAACCCGTGGTTATCGATCAAATACATCAAACCATTTATCATCAGTTGGGTTTGGATCCGGAGACTAATTACGTCATCGAAGGAAGGCCATTTTACAGTACGCCCGATGGTAAAGGAAAACCGATTTTGGATATCCTTGCCTAAGTCTTGTCCACATCCTTATGGCTTCAACTGGAGTGGTGAAAAATTCCTTATTATTGACCGCTTATAATCTATGGATGTAAAAGCGGTCTGTTATGTCCCAAAATGCAGCTCCAAAATCAATTCAAAGCAACTTGAAGGCTTTTCTAGCCGATCGATTTGACTTGTCGCAAGGCAAGGCCAAGGAGGAAGAGACCGTTCTGGAAATCAAGCAAAATATAGTTTTCAAAGGTGCCAATCTATGGATTCTGATTTTTGCGATCATGGTAGCCTCTGTAGGTCTGGATACAAATAATACGGCTGTTGTCATTGGTGCCATGTTGATTTCGCCATTGATGGGCCCGATCATGGGTGTTGGTCTGGGCCTGGGTACAAATGATTTTGATATCATTGTTCAGTCAGTAAAGAACTGGGGTATCGCTGTACTTATTAGCATCCTGACCTCAGCATTCTATTTTTGGGTGTCTCCACTTAATGAGGCTCAATCCGAATTATTGTCTCGCACAGCTCCTACTTTATGGGATGTCCTGATTGCCTTGTTCGGAGGTTTTGCCGGTATTGTCGCAGGATCAAGAGCAGAGAAGAGCAACGCAATTCCAGGAGTAGCCATTGCCACTGCTCTGATGCCACCCCTTTGTACTGCAGGATTCGGGCTGGCCACAGGACAATGGAATTATTTCTTTGGTGCCTGCTACTTATTCTGGATTAATAGTGCCTTTATTGCTTTGGCAACCTATGTAGTCGTACGTCTGCTGCGTTTTAAGCCCAAAGAATTTATTGACCCAAAAAGAGAAAGAAGAGTAAGACGCTATGTTGGTCTTTTTCTCTTAGTCACCTTAATTCCAAGTGTTTACACAGCCATAGAAGTCGTGCGTGAATCTCTCTTCAAGCGAAATGCCAACGAGTTTATTGCCAGAGAATTATCCTTCGAAAATTCACAGGTAATTAATCGTCACCTAGTTTACTCTCGAAAAGGAAGTCATATTGATGTGACTTTGTATGGCCAGCCCATTTCGGATGAAATGATAAATCGCATCACATTGCGAATGCCCAATTACCATCTGGAAGAATGCAGTCTAGATATTATTCAGGATTTTCAACAGGAAGCGGGCATTGATGTGACCACGATCGAACTGCTCAATGAAAGAATACGAGCTGGTATCATTGAGGATTTATACCGCCGCAATGAAAATCAAATAAAGAATAGAGATGATCGGATAAAACTATTGGAGAAGGAAATCATAGATTATCGATCCAGGGACATTAACACGCTCGACCTGATCGAAGAAATTAAGGTAATCGATCAAAATGTGGCAGCTATTTCAGTGTCTCCTGCTTTTGTCACAAATATTGATAGCCTAAGTACAGATACTCTTTACCTGGTTTACGTCAACTTTCACAAAAAACCAACTACGAAAGAAACTCAGCATTTAGAAAATTGGTTGCAAGCGCGTATCAAAACAGAAAAAATTAAAATCGTCCAAGATTAAGAAATACGAGGAAAGCTGCAGGGATACCTGGACATTCAAATTCTATTCCATTTTCCAGGACATCTTACTTCCCGATTAACTTTTCCCATTGATAAATGAGTTCGAATCGTAATTCAGTTCTTCCAATCAGGGTGCAAGTCGTTCGATAATCCAATCGCTCCCTTGCTGGCGATACTGAAAACGATCGTGCAAGCGATTGGTATGACCTTGCCAGAACTCAAACCAATGTGGCTTAATGGCATACCCCCCCCAATGAATGGGCTTTATTGGTAGCTGGCCAGGGGATAATTTTTTTTCTTCTTCTTTGAGTGCGTCTATCAGCACTTGCCGGCTAGGAATAACCGCGCTTTGTGGCGAAACTATAGCACCCAATTGACTTCCAATAGGCCGAGTGCGAAAATAGTCTTTGGAATAGCTTTCGTCGACTTTACGCACGGTGCCTTCCACTCTGACCTGGCGATGCATCATTCTCCACCAGAAGACAACAGTACACTTTGGATTGGTCTGTAATTCACGGCCTTTACGACTATGATAATTTGTGAAGTAGATTAATTCCCCGTCCAAAATTTCTTTCAATAAGACCACCCGGGCCGAAGGTTGTCCCGTTGCATCTACTGTGGCCAGGGTCATTGCATTCGGCTCAATTTCTCCCTCAGTTCTAACGGCTTCATCAAACCATTCCTGCAGTTGTGTAACCGGATCAGGTAGCATTTGGTCGATCTCTAAAAATTTTTCACCATAGTCTTGACGGAGGTCACGTAATATTTCCTTACTAGCCATGTTAAATTCTTTTAAGTGGTCGCCGGAGTCACACTTCTTTTCTTGGTCAAGTTACGAAAGGCAAAATTCGCCTTATAAGATAGCCAATACATAGTTGGGACAACCACAAGTGTTAAAAAAGTGGCAAAAGTTAATCCATAAATAATTGTCCAGGCCATGGGACCCCACATCGCTGTATTATCTCCACCAATAAATATGTGGGGGTCGAGCTCAGAAATCAATGTGAAGAAATTAAAATTAAATCCTATCGCAAGTGGAATTAAACCGAGCACTGTCGTAATGGCTGTCAGTAAAACCGGTCGCAACCTGGTGGCACCACCTTCAATTATACATTCCTTAACTTCTTCCTGGGTCAATTCAAACAAATCATCGACGCCCTTTTCCTGTTGTTTTCGTTTCAACAATAGAATTATATAATCTATCAAGACAATCGCATTATTTACCACTACTCCAGCCAGGCTGATAATTCCTACGCCGGTAAATATCACCACAATATCCTTTCCGGTAAAAGCATAACCCAGAAAGACGCCAATGGTGCTAAATAATACACTAAGGATAATAATAAAAGGCGACATAATTGAATTAAACTGAGCCACGATAATAATGAAGATTCCAAAAATTGCGATCAGGAAAGCCGTACTTAAAAACTCCATGTCTTCTGCTTGTTGCTCTTGTTGACCGGTGAATTCATAGGTGACGCCATCCGGCATCTGATATCCTGCCATCAGTTCATCTAATTCTGCCACAATTTCATTTGCATTAAATCCCTCCAATACATTGGAGTATACCGTAATGACTCGATCTTGGTTTTTCCTCTTTATCGAGCTAAAAGTCGAAGTATAATCAATTTCAGCGACAGCTGAAATGGGCACTTGAACTATGTTTCCGTTTGCCGGATTTCTAAAAGTAATCTTCTGACTGAGCACATCGGTGATATTATTGCGGTATTTCTCGTCGAGCCTGATTGTAATGGGATATTCATCTTCACCTTCTTTAAATTTCGAGACTTCTTTTCCAAAAATCGCCGTTCTCACCGCATTAGCAATATCGAAAGTAGAAACTTCATATCTTCTGGCGGCCTCTCGATCAATGTTCACAATCAATTCCGGTTTTCCAATTTGTACATCAGCAATCAATTCCTCAATGCCGGCAATGTTATGTCCCTCAATAAAAGTGATCACCTCATCAGATAACAGGGCCAACTCATTGATATCCTCCCCCCTTAGTTCCAGATTTATAGGTTTACCAGTAGGAGGTCCTGCAGCATTCTGATCTACGACAATACTTACACCCGGATATCCCTTTAAATTTTCCCTAATCTCCTCCATGATCATCTTGGTGGACAATCCACCACGATCCTGTGTTTTAACAAATGACACCGTGATCCGCGCTTTATGCGGCGTTACGCCCGGTTCCGGAGGGGTATTAGGATCTGAAGTATTTTCTCCAATCTGGGTAAGTACCTCCTCTACAATATGTCGGTAAGGGGCGATCGTATTTGCAATGTTTGACTCCACCTCCTTCACTAGATTGTTAGTAGCTTCAATGTCTTTTCCCATGGGCAGCTCAATAAAAGCATTGACGTAAAAGGGCTCCGGGATGGGGAAAAACACCACTTTTGGTTGGTTGGCTCCCAATATTCCAATGGCCGCAAATAACAAAACGAAGGTGCCTCCAAATATGAAATATGGCATAGCCTTTCTTAATGCACCTCTGATGAATCGATCATAAACTCGTTCCAGAACCGGCAATGCGCGATTCTGAAAACTGAAGGAAGCCGGACGTAAGATGAAAAAATTAGCCAAAGTGACCAGACCGGCAATAGCAAAAAGATTTCGGATCCATTCAATATTGATCAACTGCCCCAACCCGGCAATAACAAATAATAGAATAGCCATGACAATGGCATTGCGCCGTCTGCGCCTGCGTACGGCTACATCATCAGCCCGCTCATCAACCTTCATAAAACGGCTCGTAAAAACCGGATTGATCACCAGAGCAACGAACAAGGATGATGTCAAAACAATAATTAAGGTGATGGGGAGGTATTTCATGAATTCACCCATAAGGCCGGGCCAAAACGCTAGCGGTACGAATGCCATCAATGTTGTTGCGGTGGATGCTATAATGGGAAAAGCTACCTCTCCCGTGGCGAACTTTGCTGCGTCTTTGCTACTC
>JABDLW010000131.1 GCA_013001805.1 Saprospiraceae bacterium
GCGAAGGTGTAAGGGCAGAGGGGTGTTAGAGGGGACTTCAGGGCTGTAATGGCCAACCTTTCACAAACACCCCCCTTAATCCCCCTGCGCCTACGCAGAAGCTTCGGCGCACGCAGTCAAGGGGGGAATTTAATACGTATTTTTACAAAAATGTTTCAGCAACACAAAACATACAGCGTCACCGAAGCCAAACGCCGTCTCGAACGCTACTGCGCCTACCAGGAACGCTGTCATAAAGAAGTGCGGCAAAAGTTAAGGGACATGCATATGATCCCGGCGGCAGTCGACCAGATCATTGCACACTTGCTCGAACACGATTTCCTAAATGAGACCCGCTTTGCCCAAGCCTTTGCCCGCGGCAAATTCAGAACCAAGAAGTGGGGGAAACAACGGCTTGTTCGGGAGCTGAAAATGCGAGACATTTCACAATACAATATCAAACTCGCCCTCAAGGAAATTTCGGAAACAGACTATATAGCTACCTTTCACAAACTGGCCGAAAAAAGATGGCTGCAGCTCAATTCCGAAGAAAACCTTCAGCGTAAAAAAAAGAAGTTTTTAGATTATATGAATTACCGCGGGTGGGAGTCGGCATTGATCTGGGACAAACTTAGAGAATTAACCACCTAGTGGATCCCCAACTTCTGATGCGTGCGCACTACCGCTTTTTCATTCTTGGCATCGATCCAGGCCTGCCCCTTCATTCTTCGCATAAGGTTATCAAAATGCCGCATCACAAAAATATTATAGACAGCCTTCCCAAGGTTTTTAGGATTGCGGGCAATGGCACGCAAACTCATTGAAAAGCCGGGGGTGAGATACTGCATATGGTGCCAATAGCCTTCCGGCATATATAGCACTTGCCCGTGTTCGAGGTCACCCACAAATCCTTTGGCTTTTTTTAGCGCTGGCCATTTGTCATAATCGGGATTTGAAAAATCGATGTCCTCACGAACGATCAGCGAATGTGGGATCTTGTACAAATACGGATTCTGACCCTGGTCAAAGAGTATGCAACGTTTTTTTCCGTGGAAATGAAAATGAAAGATATTCGCCAGGTCTATATCGTAGTGCATAAAGGTGTGACTGTCCTCCCCACCAAAAAACAACATGGGCAGCCCCTTCATCAACTTGATTCCGAAATCGGGATAACTAAAATCCTCCTGCAACTGAGGCCTTGAGAATGTTCCATAGGAAAATGCGATATCTCGTTGGCTCATTCTTTAGCAGCTCGACATAATCACGCATTTTCATTTTGGCATGTGCCTGATTGAACCCTTCATCGTGGCGAACCGGACGATCGTCGTAAAGCGGCACCGTGACATCTCCTGCTACCTCAGCCATATAATCCAGATCCCATTTCTCGAAAGCAGGCCAATCCTCAACAATCTTCTCAATAATTACGGGCCTTTGCGGCTTGAAGTAATTCTTTAGAAAATCTTCTTTGGTGATGGTGGCAACTCTATCGATCTGTTCTAAATGCATAGGCTCATAAAGTGATGCGAAATTACAAAACTTTACAAAAACATGATGATAAATTAAAAGGCCGGCCATGGACCGACCTTTCAACAATAGTTGATTACTGTCCGTCGGTGGTCACCACCAACTGATCGGAATAATCACTGTACCCGTCAATGCCACAATTGGCACGTGCATAGATCTCATAGGTGGTGGAGGCCGCCAGGCCGGTGATCTCATAATTACTTTGTGAGGTTTGGATGGTCGTTCCTGTACCTACCGGAAATCCATTGGGACCGTATTCCAACTCCCAGGCGGTTTCATTGTTCTCATCCCAGGTGAGTTCGATACTATTGGAACTTACGGCGACCAGGGCGAGGTTGGTGGGAGTATTACAAAGCTCCACATTTTCCAACGTCTGGAACAACGCCGAAATGTATGAGCTATACCCGTCCCGTCCGCAGTTGGAACGCAAGAAAATCTCGTATTGCGTTAGTGGCGTGAGACCGTCAATCAATAATTCTTGCTGTGAAGTTTGTATTACCGAACCGGTACCTAACTCGAAGCCTCGTTCTCCATACTCGGCCTCGAAAGCAGACTCACCCCCGGTATCCCAACTAAAGAAAGCCGAGGTGCTGTTTACTTGATCGATGGAAATGTTTTCGGGTTTGGAGCAGTCGCGATTTGTGGTGTCATCATTCTTGGAACAACCAAACAAAACGGCACATGCCAGGGCCAACCAAAGCAGTTTTTTCATAATTCAGGTTTTTAGATTAAGTAATGGTTGGCAGACTAATTAACGGTCAAGCAGCATCAAAAATTGTAGGCATATACGATTTACCATCTGTGAGATGCTGGGTGCTAGGTGCTGGGTACCGGGTGCTGGGTCCCGAGTGATGGAATGATTCCTTCGGAATTGAATTCAGCAATTGTTAATTTTAAATAAAATACTACTCGACCAAAGCTTTGGCCTTCGCCTCTTCATTTTGGAAAACTTCAAGATAATTAATGAAGATTATAGTCATGGAGCTCAAATAATATCTCCAAACTGAATATTTAACTATCTTTAAGGGAAGAACCAGCTATGAAATACCTTTTACTCCCATTCATTTTACTCTGTTGTTTCCAGATTGGCGCCCAAAATTACACGACTCAGGAAATGACGCTTCAACTGGATGAGAATGGGGAGGCGACGCTTATCCCGGAGGATGTTTTGGTGAATACTACCGGGACACTTTGGGTAATAAAAGATGATCTAAGCGAGCCTTTGCTTAAATACAGTTACGACCAGCAGTCGCAAACACTGGAATTTATTAGTGCGGGTTTCGAAGGTTGCGTTTTAGAACCCATCTATTTTGGGTTTGACCGTAATCCGATTAACAAAAAGGAATATGCCAGCAGTGAAATAATTGATGTGGGATCATTTTTTAGGGGCTGTGAAGGAGATGCATCGATTGGGGATATTAATTTCCCAAATGAGTGTAATTTTGGTTTCCGCTCTCCACTTATTTTTAGTTTTGATAAAGATGGTGTTCTTTATGAAAATGGATATACTCACGATCTTTCCATATTCGATATTTACTCAAACATCAGAACTCCATTTATAGATATTGGTTTTCCTCCGGCTACTGCAGGTTATACTTATGATTTTGACAATCATCGACTAATCGCCGCAGCCCCTGGAGGCAATATATCCATTTATGAAGTAGATATTGATACTGCCCAACGGCAATTGTTATTTGAAATTGATCTTAGCGGATGTAATTACACCAAAGCCATTGAATATATTGGAAATGATACGCTTTTGGTAGGCGGCGGTAGTTGTGGTGATATATTTGCGATTGACTTAGCGACACAAGAAATGACCTTATTGGCCAGCGAAGTTTATGCCACCTATAATTTTCTGTACATAGAAGACGAAATTCCTGATGCCACTTTAAGTCAGTCCCAATTTACATGCAGTGATGTAGGGGAGCAAGTTGTAGATCTCACAGTGATCGAAAATGGTATTCCTGTTAATTATCAAGCTACTGTAAATGTAGTTCCGGATTTTTCGGTGAGACACTGTTTAGTATATCGAAGACTCACTCTTACTGACCCTAATGGTTCTGACGACGCCCGTCTGGATGATTACACCGATACCATTGAAATTGTGAGTAGTTGCAGCTCTTCATTTACGGTGACTCAGGACCCACCACCCGGAACGTTGATTCCACATGAAGAAACCGTAGATATTATTCTTACTGTAACCGATGAATTTGGCAACACAACGCTCTGCAAGACTGTTGGGTGCTCGGATTCACCTTTGTCCATTGAAGATAATCCGTTGGAAAATAGTTTTGTAATCTCTCCCAATCCAACAAATGATTTGATCATAATTGAAAACAGAAATAACATTCCACTGTCCCTCATTGAGATTTTCGATATCAATGGACGTGTTTTGCAATCGCAGAAAAACAAGCAGGAGGGGAATACCGTTTCAATGTCTTTGGTTGCTTATAGCAGCGGAGTCTACTTCGTTAAGATAAATTCGGAAGATGACTTTTTAGTAAAACAGATCATAAAACAATAAATAAGGTGGAATTGACCAAATAAAATAACCAGCTATGAAATACCTTTTACTCCCCTTCATTTTACTCTGTTGTTTCCAGATTGGCGCTCAAAATTACACTACCCAGGAAATGACGCTGCAACTGGATGAAAATGGAG
>JABDLW010000147.1 GCA_013001805.1 Saprospiraceae bacterium
ATATTGTCTATTAACATGTCCATTAATTTGTCCACAAATATGAAATCAAATCATAAGAAAATTATTAGGTTAAAAACCAGAGTATCGGAAGATACACCGGAAAATGAAATGATTCATGCCATGTCTACTTTGCTTAATTATATCGATCGAAGGATAGAAAACTTCAATTTAGCAAACCAAAGCGTCAAAAACGCATCCTACTTCTCAGATCGCGATCGAAATTCAGATTAAGTTTCTTTTGGATCTGCTACGAATGCTGCAACTTTGACCATTCTGTAAATCACCAAATCAAAATTACTTTGCTCATCTGACTGTAGGACTCTTTGGTTTCAATATGGGACTGAGGCTGGCTTCGGTCAAGTTTAGAATAACAATTCCGTACTCGTAAGTCCTGCATTCCTATTTGCATCTAATACTTACAAATGCGGTATCCAGCCCGGCAAGTTTTGAGCGATTTAAAAACGTAAACACATCATGATCTTGTTACAAGGAGAGCCTATGTAATGGTTGTTCTCCGGGAGGTACAACAACAGCGCTGGGCTGAAATAGGTTGATAATAAGAAATTGAATCGGCTCTGCTCGCCCTAACCCTGAGGGGCACTTCCGCTCGTGATTGGTTCTGCTAAGCGGGCAATTCACCCCTTTAGGGGCCGGGGGCAGCTCTCCCCTTCAGGGGCCGGGGGCAGGGGAGCCCAACGACCAGTACAAGTTCCAGCCCTGGATAATTGTAGGCTAATTCAGTAACCATGACCTTCATGAAAATGAGCTAGGTTAAAAAACCCTTGGCGACTTTGGTGTACTTTGTGGCAATCCTTAGTCATTTTATTTTCTTAATTTAAAGTGCGTCTCGCCATTAATGATTTGCACTATTCCTTGATCTCGAAATAGATCAATTATGAAAGACAAAATATCGGCATGGATTGCCGGTGTCGGCTGGGGGATTTCCATTTACGTCACATTGATCAATGGAGAATCTGTATTCGAATTTTTAAGGTATGTGAGCCAAACCGATTTTATCTATCATCCCATGCTTGACTACTGGGGTAAGCTAACGGGGATGGCCTTTACCTTTATCGGACTGGGGTTTGTTTTCATTGCGGTGCGTGGAGGTAAATACCCCGAACTAAAAAAGTACTTCGCCTGGTTTCAGATCATTTGTTTTGTAGGAGTGCTTATGGCTGCGCTGCGCATCGATCTCAACAGCCAGATTTATTATTTGGATTTTCTGTTTTTTCTGGGCACTGGCATACCCATGTTACTTACAAGCAGATAGAGTAATCAAACGCTGCATGTCTGAGCAATCAGTCTTCTGTCGAACGATTGCATTGAATAATATTCGATATAAATGCTGCGAATACACTTGATGTTAAGAAAAATCGAAAGTGATCTCCCTACTCCTCCTCATCCAATTGATCCACCAGCTCCAGCACCCAATTGATCACCTTGGGACTCATATATTTGGAGATGCCGGCCTTGCGTGATGCGGTCTGCAGTATATTGATGTTTTTCGGTCCCAGGTTTCTTTCGGTGGCTTTGGCGATGTATTGGTCCCATTCCCGGTGGGTGATGATGTCAAAATTAGATCGCATGATGTCCTGATCCGTGGGGTCGTTGATGTCGTATTTTGGCATGGATTATTTTTCTGCTTTCAAATCAGCGGCAAATGTAGCACAATGCATGTCAATTTGGTACCTCAATTTTGAGCCACTACTCATTTCTCAGAAAAGAGAAGACAATAGCTCAGCAGAATTGATCTGGTCTCACCTTCCAGGGATCAGATCTGCTGCCGGCAAAAACTTCCAGATATTTGCGATCTTGAGCCCATTTAGTCCCCAAACACCAATTCCTTACTGAAGAAAGGCAGCACCTCGCTGTAAATGCGTTCGCCGATTTTATTAACGTGATCGCCTTCGTAGCTTTCGTAAACATGCTGGATACCATAAGCTTCCAATCGTTCGTGTAATTGCTTGGTCGCCCCGGAAATGCCAAAATCCTGAGCACCTGCATCCAGGGCAATCGCATTTAGCTTCTTGATATGGGGAATGTATTGATCCAACATAAATAGCGGTGCATTGGCATGGTATTTATTGATAATTTCTTCATCTACCTTTCCATCCTTAAATGGCACATCCAGGAATAAAGGAGCCTTATTTGGATTTGGTGCCCAGGCGGCAGCACTCGCCAGTGTCGCCGCAACAAAAAATGGTTGATCTGCTAATTGTTCTTTGCTGGTGACTGCTGCCACATTCTTCATCAGACCTTCATTGGCAAATACATTCGTACCCATGCAACAGGCACTGAGCATATAAATGGCTCCAAAGGTGTCAGGATACTTCATCGCCAACCTTATGGTACCATAGCCACCCATCGAATGACCCGCCAGTCCCCGGCTATCTTTATTTGCTAAAGTGCGATAATTGGCATCGATATGATCTACTAATTCTCTGGCCACAAAAGTCTCCCAGTCACCGACGGTCACTGAGGTGGAATACATGCTGCCCTTAAAACTATTATGAGCATTCGGCATCACAATGATCATTTCCTGAGGAACTTCATTTTGAATCGCCGAGTCAGCGATAGCGGGTAGATTGATCCAGTGCTCTTCGGCTCCAAACCATTTGATGTCACTATCTGTAAAACCATGCAACATATACAAAACCGGATACCTCCGATCATTATCTCCAGCATAGGATGGAGGAAGGTAAACATGTACCGAACGGTCCGGTGAATCACCAATTAAGTTTCCCATCAAGGCCTGGCTGTGCAAAAGGAATTGCTCTTTTTTTCCGGTGAGCATTTGAGCAATCAGCGTGTTGCCGATGGAGCAGAGGAAAAATGCAACGACCAACCATAATAATTTCATATTCAAAGTTTTGATTCAGTAAAAATTAGATCAAATATGAGCTTTATCTATGGAGATGCTATTTTTATTTAGAGTTGTGCTACACCAGCATAGGTCGAGGGAGCGGTCAGGCATTCCTTTCAAAATAAAGATAGAAATAAACCGCAGATCCAAAACTCACGGCATCAGTAGAAGATAGGGTCCAGCCCTCTTCACTACGGCGATCCAATATTCCTTGCAATTCCACTTCAGAGGATTTCACCAGATGGTCCTTGTCGCTGGTTATCTTACTGTAAAAGATGGCAGTTTCAAGTTTGTATTTTTTCATAAATATCTTTGCAGTTGGATTAAAAATAGGAAAAACTCACAACTGCCTAAATATAGTCATCCGAGTGCCGACCAATTCCTCTTCATACGCGGAGTGATCTGCCAGGCCCGGGTTTCTACATTTTGATGTTAGAATTTGCTTAGCCCAGAAAAGCTGGATAATCACTCTTCCTTTAAAGTATTCGAGGGGTTTTGATTGGCTGTTTTCAAGGTATAGAAAGACACCGTCGAAGTAGCGATAGCAATTAGAATCATGGCAGGTATCACAAATAACCACCAACTGAGGTCAATGCGATTAGCATAATTCTCTAACCATTTATTCAGTACCAACCAATTTATGGGTATAGCTAACAAAATGGCCAGTAGCACCCACTTGAGAAAATCCAATGTTAATAAATACCAAAGATTTGCTAATGATGCACCTAATACTTTGCGCACA
The DNA here is from genome assembly GCA_013001805.1 of Saprospiraceae bacterium. Classification (GTDB taxonomy): domain Bacteria; phylum Bacteroidota; class Bacteroidia; order Chitinophagales; family Saprospiraceae; genus JABDMH01. Next base: position 3,609 of record JABDLW010000147.1, read on the forward strand.
CTGACTTCTTTCGATCGAAGCTGGGTAATGTAACTGGCAAGACCAAAAAGACCCAGGCAGGCCACAAAGATAGCCAGGCCGGCAAATAAACCGAAAATGGATCCAAACCTCAATTCCGATTTGTATTGCTCATTGTAATACTCATCCAGAAAAAAGTACTCAAATGGTTTATTCCGGAAAGCAGTTTCCCAATGCTGCTCGATTCGGGCAATGGACTCTTTAATATTTGGTGTGTTTAATTGAATGGAATAATACCCAGAAGCATGCGGAAAATAGCGAAAAATCAACGCATCGTAAGGTGACTTTGGTGATTCCTGGCGGTAATTCTTTACCACACCAATAACCGAAAATGTGTCTCCCCAGAAATAGATTTTCCGGTCAAT
>JABDLW010000181.1 GCA_013001805.1 Saprospiraceae bacterium
GTATAGAGCAAAAATATGCCAACCCGCTGGCAGAAGATGAGATATACCAACTGCTTGCCGGGTTTAAATTCCTCATCCCGCAGGGTGGACCTATGGCTGGAATCGGCAATGATCATCAAATTTCTTCCTTGTCCAACTGTTTTGTGATTGGTAATGGACATGATTCTTATGCCGGCATCATTAGGATGGATGAGGAGCAAGCTCAACTCATGAAGAGAAGAGGAGGGGTTGGTCATGATCTCTCACATATTAGACCTAAGGGCAGTCCGGTCTTAAACAGTGCATTATCCTCCACCGGGTTGGTCCCATTTATGGAACGATATTCTAATTGCACTCGTGAGGTGGCACAAGAAGGTCGGCGTGGTGCGCTTATGCTCACGGTATCGATAGCACATCCGGATGCCGAGGATTTCATAGATGCCAAGACGGAACAAGGCAAGGTGACCGGTGCCAATGTTTCGGTGAAAGTAGATGATGCTTTTATGCAGGCTGCCATTGCCCGGGAACCGTATTTACAAAGATTTCCCGTTGATGCCAGGCAGCCCAAGTTTAAGAAGAAGATTAATGCGGAGAAATTATGGCAAAAGATCATTTATAATGCTTGGAAATCTGCCGAGCCTGGTGTTTTATTTTGGGATACTGTGATACGTGAATCTATTCCCGATTGTTATGCAGATCTGGGTTACCGTACTATATCAACCAATCCATGTGGTGAAATTCCCTTATGTGCCTATGATTCTTGTCGATTGCTGGCAATAAACCTCTATAGCTTTGTAGAAAATCCATTCACCCATGGTGCCCGGTTCGATTTTGAGAAGTTTGCTCAATATTGCGAACATGCTCAACGTATCATGGATGACATCATCGATTTGGAACTGGAGAAAATAGGTAAAATCCTCGATAAAATTGTTGGTGATCCTGAACCTGAATCCATTAAGACCACGGAAAAGAATTTGTGGTTGAACATTAAGAAAAAGTGCGAAGAAGGCAGACGTACGGGAATTGGAATCACCGCTGAAGGGGACATGCTTGCCGCGATGGGATTGAAATATGGATCGGAAGAGGCAACAGAATTTGCGGTTGAAGTACATAAGGTCTTAGCCGTAAGCGTTTATCGCGGTTCCGTTCGGTTGGCACAAGAAAGAGGACCCTTTAGCATGTATGATAAAGAGAGGGAAAAGGATAATCCCTTTATCCAGAGGCTGGGAAAAGCAGACCCACAGTTACTAAGTGATATGCAGGCTTACGGCCGGCGTAACATCGCTTTGCTTACGATCGCACCTACTGGTACCACTAGCCTGATGAGTCAAACCAGTTCCGGTATTGAGCCGGTTTTTATGGTAAATTATAAGCGTCGTCGTAAAGTGAATCCTAATGATCCCGAAACAACCATATCTTTTGTTGATGATTTAGGTGATAGCTGGGAAGAGCATCAGGTATTTCATCACAAGTTTAAAGACTGGCTGGTGATAAATGGTTACGATCTCGATCAAGTGATGCAATTGGAGGACGACAAACTCCGGGAAATCATTCAGAGGTCTCCGTACTACCAGGCAACCGCCAATGATATTGATTGGGTGGCAAAAGTGAAAATGCAGGGAGCCATTCAAAAATGGGTGGATCATTCGATTAGTGTCACTGTCAATATTCCCGCTGAAGCTAGTGTTGACCTGGTGAGGGAAATCTACGAAACAGCTTGGCAGACAGGCTGTAAAGGGTGTACCATATACCGGGAAGGTTCGCGAGAGGGCGTCTTAATTTCCGGTGAAAAGGGAGAAGAAGAAGCAGACCAGAGTGTCGCTGGGACGGTGGTAGAGCGTAGGGATTCGGACGCACCGAAACGACCTAAGGTCCTGAAAGCCGAAGTACTTCGTTTTCGGAACAATCAGGAGGAATGGATTGCCGTTGTGGGATTACTTCAGGGCAAACCGTATGAGATTTTCACCGGCAAGGCGGAAGATATGTTCAAATTGCCAGATTATGTGACATCAGGTTGGGTTAAAAAGGATTATGATAGTGAGAGTAACAGCAATCGCTATGATTTTCAATTTTTAGACATGGAAGGTTATAAAGTCACCATTGAAGGCCTCTCCAGATCATTTGACAAGGAGTACTGGAATTATGCCAAACTGATATCAGGAATTCTGCGCCATGGGATGCCACTAAATTATGTAGTGAACCTAATTAATGGTCTGCATGTCGCTGAAGACAGCATCAATTCATGGCGAAAAGGGATTGTCCGGGCACTTAAGAAATTTATACCTGACGGAACTAAAGTCGTGAAAAAAGCATGCTCAAGCTGTGGTGACCCCGACGGTCTCATTTATAAGGAGGGTTGCCTTATGTGCAAAAGTTGTGGATATTCCGAATGCACTTAGTAGACAAACACATTAATTATTATCTGTAATTTCTTTGTCGTTTTCGCCACCTCTTCGTTGTCGAAACTCGTAGAACACCTGCTATACTTCGTTTCTGCCGCCTTGATATGGTAAAAAATACTTCGAAATTATTACGAAAAACTAATGTGTTTGTCTACTGATATTTTTTAATCTCTCTCCTGTGCATTCTTAACAGCTCCGGCTGGTTTAATATTCTCTCGGCCAAAAATGATGGACATGGAGCCGTAGGTTTACCCACAACAAGTGAGGTCAGCTAGACCTCTCCCATGAAAATCAATCTTCTGACTGATGTAGGTCATGTTTTATTCTCAAATACAAACCTAATCTCGAGGAGATAAAAACGTCGACAGCACGATGGATTCACCTGAAGAACAAATTACTATCAAAAAATTAACGCGGGAGAACATTTCCACTGAGCATATTTGTTGCGCAATTTCCGATAAGAAATGCCGGGAGGGATATGAAGCCAAAAAAGAATGGTTGAAGAATCAATTTCAGGATGGATATGTTTTCAAGAAAGTTGACGTAAGAGGTAAAGTCTTTATCGAATATGTGCCGGCGGAAAAAGGATGGGTACCTGTAGAAGCACCAGGTTATATGCTGATCAATTGCTTCTGGGTTTCCGGTCAATATAAAAGAAAGGGGCAAGGTACCCGTCTGTACCTGGAGTGTGAAAAAGATGCCAGGGATAAACAGGGAATTGTGGTTGTGGTGGCAGAGAAAAAACAGCCCTTTATGTCGGAAAAGAAGTTCTTTGTGAAACAAGGATTTATGCTCGCTGATACGGCACCACCATATTTTGAATTATGGTATAAGCCTTTTGTTAAAAATGCAGTGCTACCAAAATTTAAACCATGTACCCGCAATGCGCAATGTGATGTTAAAAAAGGTCTTGCCGTGTACTATACCAACGCCTGCCCTTTTACTGAATTTTATGTAAATGTAGAGCTTAAGCGAATCGCCGAAAAAAAAGAAATGGAACTGACCGTACAAAAGTTGTCAAAGCGTGAAGAAGCTCAAAACCATTTTGTACCTCATACTATTTATAGCTTATTTTATAATGGTGATTTTGTCACCCAACATATATTGAACGAGAAATATTTTGATCGTTTTATTAAGAGCGCAGGATAGCTATAAATATTGATGGCCGCAAATAAAAAATGCTTCACGGAGACACGGGCCAATCAGAATTTACTATAAAATTCCCCTCTTCTGTTCTGAGAATTATTTTATTCCGCCACTGTCTACATACCATCTCTACATAACCACCGATACAGTTGGTCCACATCCTTTTTCCGGCACAATTGTGTTCCTTCGGTCATCGTCGCAGCGGTTCCACACGCAACTCCGTATTTCGTTACATCCAGAAGAGGCATACCTCCAATCAAGCCCCTTACAATTCCTGCTACCATGCTGTCTCCCGCGCCTACAGCACTTTTTTGATATACAGTGGGAGATGAGACATATTCCAACTGATCGGCCGTAACCAGTAAAGCACCTCTGGCTCCCAATGAAACAATCAGCACTTCACAAAAGCCTTTCTCAATCACTTCTGAGGCAGCTTCTTCGACTTCCCTTGTGGTCAGGCTTTTCCTGGCAGCTAAAAAACAGAGTTCACTCAAATTGGGTTTAAGCAAATAGACGCCTCTTTGCGCAGCTTCCAACAACGGCGTTCCGGAAGTATCTAAAATTAGTTTTACTTCTTTTTCTTTTGTCAGAGATGCAATTTGAGCATAAAATGCCGATGGCAGTCCCGGAGGCAGACTCCCACTGGCCACTAAATAGTCACCTTTTTTCAGGTGGGTCGCCAAAAACCGGATGATGTGGTCTTTTTCCTCTGGTGTGACCGATGGACCGGGCATGCCAAAACGGTATTGCTTTTGTGTGGAAGTATCAGTCACGATGAAATTTTCGCGTGTAAAGTCTTTGATCTCCAGGACTACTTGATCAATCGATTGATGACTCAATAGTTCCGCTAAATGATGTCCGGTGCGTCCTCCTTTTAAGTAAATGCATTTGGAGTGAGTTTCCAGTTCTGCCAGGGCCTTGGAAACGTTGATGCCACCACCTCCCGCTTCGAACACCCGAGTCTGGCATCTTAATTTTTTAGTGGGAACGACTTTCTCTACGGAAGAGCTTTTATCAATTGCTGGATTAAGAGTCAGAGTATAGATCATAAGTGACTTTATTCGGATGTAATTGCTTCTTGTTTTTTACTCATATTTATAATCCCCTGCAAAAGGGCGTCAGGATTAAAAGAGATGCTGTCAATACCCAAGTCGACCAGAAATTTTGCGTATTCAGGATAATCACTCGGAGCCTGACCACAAAGCCCAATTTTTGTCTTTGTTTTCTTCGCCGAATTTATTACCATTTCTATCATTTTTAAAACGGAGGGATCCCTGGGGTCAAATAAATCTGAAAGAAACTCTGAATCCCGGTCTATTCCCAACGTTAGCTGAGTAAGATCATTGGAGCCAATGGAAAATCCATCAAAGTAGGGAGCGAAGTCTTCCGCTAATATCACGTTGCTGGGAATTTCGATCATCAGATAAAGTTCAAGTGCGTTCTTTCCACGATGCAGTCCCTGGCTGGCCAGTATGTTGATGACTTTCTTAGCTTCATCAATCGTGCGGCAGAAAGGAATCATAATTTTTACATTGGTGAGCCCCATCTCGTCACGGACTATCTTTAATGCTTTGCACTCCATCATAAATCCCTCCTTGTATTTTTTATCATAATACCTTGAAGCTCCCCGAAAGCCAATCATCGGGTTATCTTCTTTGGGCTCAAAAAGTTGGCCCCCTAATAAATTAGCATATTCGTTGGATTTGAAGTCGCTCAATCGAACAATTACCTCTTTGGGGTAGAATGCCGCTGCAATCGTGGCAACTGCCTCGGCCAGCCGGTCTATGAAATAATTTTCTTTTGCCGGATAGTGATGCGTCAGTGTCTCAATTTTTTCAAGCACAAGGGGATCATCGATTTGGTCAAAGTATTTGAGTGCCAACGGATGAATCTGAATGCTGTGGTTAATAATGAACTCAAGGCGCATGAGGCCAATGCCGTTGTTGGGCATTTGGGCTAAATGAAATGCCTGATCGGGATCACCCAGAATAAGTTTAACTTCTGTTGCTGGCATTTCGATGCCTTCCAAATCAATCGTTTTGGTCGAGTACGATAAGATGCCCTCATACACATCTCCTCTTTTGCCGGAATGACAGGCTACCGTTATTTCTTGCCCATCTACAATGCTTTGGGTAGCATTCGAAGTGCCCACCACTGCCACAGCACCCAACTCACGGGCTACGATAGCTGCATGGCTGGTGCGGCCTCCCTGATCGGTGATGATGGCTGCAGCCTTTTTAAGAATCGGATCCCAGTCGGGATTCGTTTTTGAGGTTACTAAGATCTCACCTGCCTGTAACTTGTCCCTATCACGAGGATCAGACAGAATCCGTGCTTTACCACTTACGATCCGGTTGCTAAGGCCGATGCCAGAGCAAAGCAGGTTTCCCTGGGATTCCAAATGATAAGTGGTCATGCTATGTGTTGCCTTCTGACTGAAGACAGTCTCCGGACGAGCTTGTACAATAAACAATTTATTAGTAATTCCGTCCTTAGCCCATTCAAGATCCATCGGGCGGCCATAATGGTTTTCAACCAGGACGGACCAGTGCGCCAAGGTTTCCACCTCCAGGTCGGTAAGGACGAAGGTTTCCTGCCGGTTCTTCGGTGTGTCTATGTTTACCACAGGGTGATCCGTTGCCTTATTTTCACTGTAAATCATCGTTTTCAGCTTGCTTCCCAACCTGCGGGAAATTATCGCTTTCTTTTTTGCTTGCAATGTGGGTTTAAAAACGTAGAATTCATCTGGGATAATCGTACCCTGAACGATATTTTCTCCCAGACCCCAAATACCATTAATTAAGACAACATCACGAAATCCTGAATCGGGGTCAAGCGTAAATATGACACCAGAACTCCCTTTGTCAGACCTTACCATCAATTGTACACCAACCGAAAGTGCTACCTTCATATGATCGAAGCCGTGATCTTCACGGTATTTAATGGCCCGGTCGGTAAAAAGCGATCTAAAGCAATTGACACATGCCCGGAGCAGTTCGGTGCAATTTCGAATATTTAAATAGGTCTCTTGTTGCCCGGCAAAACTTGCATTAGGTAAATCTTCGGCAGTGGCACTGCTTCTTACCGCCAGTGAAATATCCGTACCATAGGTATTTTGCAGCCTACTTAAGGCCGTGCTGATTTCATCGATTAATTGACTGGGCAGGTCCTTATTGGTAAATAATGCCCGGGCTGCTGAACCAATCTCCATTAAATTATTGAAAGTATTCCGGTCAAGATTATTTAGCACCGCATGCAGCTTTTCCTTAATCTTATTTTTATCGAGAAAGTCCCAATAAGCACTTGCTGTTGTTGCAAAACCACCGGGAATACCAATCCCTAGTGGTTTTAAATGTC
>JABDLW010000591.1 GCA_013001805.1 Saprospiraceae bacterium
AAGGTGTACAGTCCCTCAAATCTGTTGGAAGAATACTTGTCAGTAAATCCTGCAAGCAAAGAGTTATCCTGGTTGCAAACTCAAGCCTGGTCCTATGTGAAGAAGATTTATGAAAAGAAAAGAGTGACCAGTCTTGCCAAATTCAATCAAGTTATGAATACGAGTAAAACAGAGATGGAAATAGAACGGATCCTTCCTGCTGCGTTTAGCGGAAAAATAGACACTCTTTTCATTAGGAAAGGCTTGGAAATTTGGGGCATCTATATTCCATCAAAAAACAAAGTGCGAATTGACGACCATCAAACTAGTTCAAATGTTTCTCTGATAAACCTGCTGGCACTGAATGTCATGGAAAAAGGGGGCGATGTCTTTATTTTGGAGGATAGTGAATTGCCTGATGAATTTTTAGATATATATGCTCTATTTCGTTACGAATGATAGCTCAATCTTTACTTCGCAATCAGCGCTCTTGTGGCTCAGATGGATTCTTTATTGGGTAGTCCTCACGCTAAGACAATTGAATCTATTTGTAATGAACTAGGTGTAAATCACGCAACAGGCTTATCAAATTCCGAAGCGAAGAAGAGATTGCTAAGCTTTGGAAAGAACATTCCCTCCAGGCAGCATCCCAGGTCATTATGGCGGTTACTTATTGATCAATTTCTTGATCCCATTATCTATGTATTATTAATTGCCACTGCCCTGGCTTTTTTATTTGGCGAAAATATTGAGGCCATTGCCATTCTGGTAGTCATTGCGATTACCGTGGCAATCGGATTCGTGATGGAATGGCAATCAATAACTTCTATCGAAAAACTGCGAAAGCAGTCCATCACCAGGTCTGGTGTTTTGCGGGAAGGTGTAGTCATAAATCTGGATTCACGGAATATAGTGCCTGGGGATATTGTGTTATTACATGAGGGTGATGTTGTACCGGCTGATGGAAGGATATTTCAGATGGAAGGACTAGGCGTCAAGGAAGATGCCCTGACCGGTGAGAGTGGTCAGGTCGATAAGCAATTATTGCTATTACAGCCCGATACTGAAATAATGGAAAGGACGAATATGGTTTTTGCCGGCACCATAGTAAGTAGGGGTTCAGCTGGCATCATTGTTACTCACACCGGAAGCGATACAGTAGCTGGGAAAATACATACATTGGCTGCGACTACTGCCATGAGCACCACGCCATTGGATAGAAAATTATTGGGTCTTAGCCGGGGGTTGATTTTACTCACTTTTATCCTGGTCATCCTGGTAGCCCTCATGGGACTTTACCAGGGAAGGGATCTATGGCTCACAATAGAAACGGCGATTGCCTTGGCTGTAGCTGCTATCCCGGAGGGTCTACCGATTGTGGCTAGTATTGCCCTGGCCCGGGGAATGTTGCGGTTGTCCAGGAAACGGGTGATTATAAAAAACATGACGGCAGTGCAGACCCTCGGTGAAATGGGTGTCATATTTACTGACAAGACCGGTACCCTCACCGAAAATAAAATGACCGTTCAGAAAATTATCACACCAGCCAATGAAATTATTGATTTTAATAAAGAAATATCTACTCAGGTATCCGACAAATCGGGACTTGATCTACTTTTAAGCTGTGCCGTTTTGTGTAATAACGCCGGACAAAGGGCAGAGGCTGGTATTGGAGAGGATCCTTTGGAGACTGCTCTTCTGGAGTGGGCCACCGGGTTGGAATACAAGTATAGACTCATAAGGCAGGAATATCCCAAAATATTGGAAATTCCTTTTGATGTCAGTTCCAGGAAAATGGTCACCTTGCATGAGCATAGCGAGGGTTATTATGTTTTTGTGAAGGGTGCTGCAGAAACTGTCTTGACGCATTGTACGTTTGCCGATGCCACATCGACAGATCGAATTCAAGGAGAAGCTCTGCAGTTGCAGCAGGCCGATGACCTGGCCTCTCAGGGTCTGCGCGTTTTGGCTTTTGCGTACCGTTTTTATCAGCAGAGGCCGGATCCGGAAAACCTGTTAAATGGCTTAACTTATCTGGGTTTGATTGGGTTTTTGGACCCGCCACGAGCTGATGTCAGGCAAGCAATGGACATCTATAAGCAGGCTGGTATCAGGGTAGTTATGGTCACCGGGGATCACCCTGCAACGGCAGAGAAAATTGCCAGGGAATGTGGTTTACTGTCAAGCGATCAGGTGGAGCATGTATTAATGAAGGGGGATGATTTACCCAAACCTTCTGCGTTGACAAATGAAGATGTGAATGAGATACTTGCTACCAGCATCTTTGCCCGGGTATTGCCCGATCAGAAACTGGCACTCATCAATATTTATCAGCAAAATAAAATGGTAGTGGGCATGACGGGTGATGGTATCAATGATGCACCTGCTTTAAAAAAAGCCGACATAGGTATTGCCATGGGCATCCGGGGTACAGAAGCAGCAAGGGAAGTCGCTGATGTTATATTGAAGGATGATCAGTTTACATCAATTAAACTTGCCATTCATCAGGGCAGGACAATTTTTGAAAACATCAGAAAATTTGTGGTTTATTTGATGTCAAGCAATCTCGCCGAGATCATATCCGTGGCAGTTGCCTCCATCGCCCACCTTCCCATTCCACTATTGCCTTTACAGATTCTTTTTTTAAACCTTGTGACGGATATCTTCCCCGCCTTAGCTATTGGGATGGGTGACGGCAGTGAAGATTTAATGCGACAACCTCCCCGTCCCGCCAATGAGCCCATTCTCACCAGAGAGAAATGGAGGAGTATTTTAATTTATGGTCTGAGTATTTCTGTTGCGGTTGTCGGCATAACTTTTTATGCAAGTGAATTTTTACGATTGGCACCGGAAAAAATTAATAACCTGGCATTCTACACTCTGGTTCTGGCTCAACTCATTAATGTTTTTAATTTGCCGGGAAATGAAGAGTCAATTTTTAACAACGAGATCACTCGTAACCGGTGGGTATGGGGAGCCATTCTGATTAGTCTCGTTCTGGTTGCTCTACCTAATTTTTTCTCAACAACCAAAATGGTCCTTTCTCTGGTGCCCCTGCAAGTTCAGGATTACACCTTAATTGTAATTTTCTCCATCAGCTCATTTCTTATTGCGCAGTTCGTCAAAAGCATGGTCAGTCTTGGATTCTTTGATTTTCACACACTGCTTAAACCGAAATCAATCATTTGAATGATACAAGTCATTCTGTTTTATGTAAAGATCAACTAACATTGGTCGTAGTAATGCAATAGAATGCAACGAAAAACACTTAAGGATTTTCATAATAAACTCAGCTGGAATACAAAGTTATATACCTTGCTGGCCATTGTGGTCGCGATTGTCGCTAAGTTTTCCAATGCGATGAACACCAATTTTGCGCTGACCATAATCATTGGTTTACTAGTTATCTTATTTGTCGAATCGTTTGCGATTATTTCCGTAAAACACCCAGTGGTTTGGGGATATATAAAGTGGATCATCTTCCTGGCCGTTCTTGCCATGGTTTTATTAGCTATCAGCTGATACAATTCAGTATGAACAGGTGATTAGCAAACACTATTCTATACTCGCTTTCTTACCGTAAATGTCGAACAACCCGTTTTTTTCTCCTCTTGTATTATCGGTTTCCAGATCATATCGGATGATCACCCTGGTGCCAATCGGTGCATGATAATAGATCCTCCAGGCATCTCCTTCTCCCACACCAACGCAACCGTTTGAATACGCCTTTCCCAGGGTTTTTGGATTGGTCGTGGGGTGTATGAGCTGGCCATGTCTTTGGCCGTTAATTTCAGGCTCAAGCCAAGGTATCCGCGGGGTTCGGGTTCTCTTGCCGTCATCCCGCCTGGTTAACTCGTATTTCTTTGCATTTACCGGATCAAAAAATATCGGATTTTTTTCAATGCGAACGATTCGTCCTTCCCCGGTTTTCGTTCTTAAGTCTTCCATTCTTTTCACCGCTTCCAGATATCGCCGGGTGTTGCGGCCTACTCTGACCGGCATAGAACGTAGCACGTTACCATTTTCTAAGATTCGTAATTTGAATTCAGGAATATTGATGTCCAATGCAGTTGCATCCAGTTTCGCTTGCAGTACTGTTATTTCTTGCCAATGTGGTACCAATAGGGTATCATTCTTTTTTAGGATGATCAGCTCACGTTGGTCAAAAGTAAATATTCCTTTTTCCATCCTCTGGTAATAATCAGTTTCCACCAGACTGTCCACAATCCAATAATTTGCATGGACCAGGATGTGTTCAGTGATTTTGCGTCCTGTTTGCGCATTAAGTGTATCAACTAAATCGGCCATCAAGTCAAAATACTGTCCGATAATGATATTTTCTTCAATGACGACTCGCTGCTGGTTTAGGCCATCTCCAGGGACTATGCTCCAGGATTCTGATTGGGCCCTGGCTGGTAAAAAAATGGTCAGAAACACGAGGAAAAGTGGAATTTTAATTGATTTAGGAGACATAGTATCTGTAACCGTGCCAACATCGGTGGAATTAGTTGGGGTGAATCTTTGCACGGATTCGCCGTTACACGAATTGCTACTTGTGCGAGGCGTGTGATAGTCCCCTTGTCTTTCGCTCTTGCTTAATGAGAATTTTTGTAACATCGGCTGTCTTTATATAATACATAATAATTAAGCCAAGGGAGAATCCAGAATGGGATTTTATGTTTAATCGGTCCGTTCGGTTAGTCCGCAACAGATTCAAGAAGAAATGGAAGTGAATAGTGTTTTTCCGATTCTTCTTCCCAACCGCGAACCACTCTTTTGCCTTTTAGAGGGCCTTTGGTTTCCGTCACAATAGTGACCTGTCCCTCCTGTCCATTTTTATGGAAGTAAATAATGACCCAATCTTTTTCTTTTCCCAGTTGATGAGCTCTGGCTGTATTTGAGTAAAGCACGGTAAAATGCCAGGGCCCCCGATCTACGTGATAAATCGGAAGCCACGCTGCTTTCGTAGGATTGAATCGTTTTGGAGCGATCATTTTAAGCTGACCGGCAGCTGCCATCTCCCGGTAGGTTAGATCTAAGTCCAATAAGATTTCCACACCCGGTATCTTTCTGATTCCGGTACCTTGATGCCGGGTCATCCAATTTTTGCTAAGGTCCTTCTTACTTAATAGACCAGCCAATGCCATCTCGATTAATTGCACCCGTGCTGAACCGATACCAGGTACTTTGGCCAACCGTCCATCGTGCACGGCCTGCTCCAATTCTTCCAGCGTGTCAATATCCAATTTCTTCATGATCTGTTTGGTCAGAGCCGGCCCAATTCCCGGGATACTCTCAATTAAATTTTCAAACGAAACCTCACCTTTCAACCGGTTTAAATAACGGCTGTAACCAGCCAGCGTGTAGTCAGTAATAATGTTTGCGATGCTGTGACCAATCGCCGGAATCGCTTCAATTTTTTTCAATTCCTTTTTCTTGGCTAATTCCTTGAGGTCTTCAGGAAACTTGCTGACTTCTTGTGCAGCCCTTCGATAGGCTTGAATCCTGAATGGACTGGCATCTTGTATGTCGAGAAGATCTGCTATCTGATGGAGCAGGTTATATATATCCTCATTGCTAGCATTTCGAAAAGCCATTTTTATAATTTATTTTCATTTTTAACTGAATAGTAAAAGTGGCGTTCTGGATTTAAAGAGCATTTTCCGGGTGAGACTTGATCGGTATAATTGCTCCCAAAAGTACCGGTGTGGTTTATAAAATGCCAGTAGATCCGCTCGCTCTTTTTTACTGAATTTCATAATGCCTTCTTCCACGCTTACGGCTGCTGAAACGGTAAAATCTATATGGGAAAAAGGTCGCTGTTTATGCGTGATATCCGGAACATCAGTACTGGAACTTGGATCAATGTGGACCATATGGATTTTGGATACGGCAAAAGTTTTGCTAAATGTGGATAGCCAATTAATTGCCTTTTCTTCAGTTTTAGTCAACTGCTTAAAATTTTGTATAGCGGTTGGGAATAGAATTTTATTCAGACCCTTAAATTTGGAACCATTGGGAATGGCCAGAATCGGTATTTTTGACAGGTGAACTGTTTGAGATGTCACGGTGCCAATGATTCGATCCATCAAGCTGTACTTTTGGCGCAGGGCCATGATGATTAAATCGTACGATTTGCTTTTTGCATATTCTGCGATTTCATTTGCAGTATATGGGCCATAAATTGCCTTGGTGCTCCCCCGGTGTCTGGTAGGTATTTTCAAATGTATTTCCTCCAGGTGCGCCTCCACTGCTCTTGTCCGTGAATCCAGCATGTCACTGAAAGCACGGGTGGGTATATTACTGGCAACTACGACCGAAATATCGAAAACATGTACCAGATCGAACTTAAGATCGGTCTTTTTTATCAAAGCCAGCGCGTATTTCAAGGCATTATGACAACTGTCGGAAAAATCAGTTGCCAGAAGTATTTTTTTCATGCGGGAGATTTTTAAAATGAGCTTTCTTTTTCGATCAAAGTAGATGAAAGACGTTCTTTGTGTTCCTTCATCTATTTATTGAAACAATAAATACCAGATAGGAAGTTCAGATAATTAACATGGCTCTAGGATGATGCTACTCAATGTGCTTCGTGATGTTGATCAATGTGATCTAGTGTACCGTCTCACAAATATCTATACACCAAAAGCAGGTCTTTTTCCGCCATCTTTTCATCATCAAAAGTCTCCCGTAGCGACTGCTGCCTGTCAGCAGTAGCCTGCCAGGCAGGTGTTCGCCCGCCCGGCCTGGTCAGCCAGACGGGATTTTGCTTCTACTGACGCTTCGGTCAGCATACGGGATTTAACCCGCATTATGCATTAGCATAACTAATGCATAATTTGACGATTGAAAATCAATATTTTACGTAGGATGCATTAGAACCAAAATGGTGATTTTCAATATCAGGGTTTAATCTGACGAAAAATCCCAAGCTTCTCTGTGTACACATAATTATAAGACGATACACAAGTAGACAAACCGATTTGTTTTTCGTCAGAATTTCAAGATGTTTTATATCAGATCAAGACTGGAGGAGTGAAGCAGGGCGGTCGTCCTGTGATTGACGACAACGAAGAGATGGCATAAAACAGGAAGAAATTATAGATAATAATTAATGGGTTTGACTACTCGCTTTAGCCGAATCACTTTAGATAGTGGCCATGACTATTCGTTGTTGATCGGTGTCATCACCAATTTTGACCCGCATCATGTCTTTCGACATTAACACCAAATACCTTTGCGAAAAAATAAAAAATGATGCTAAGAAAATTATTGATTTTCTTGCTAGTCGCCTTTTTGACAAAATTGAACAGTCAGGAAGCAAATATCTTTACCTATCCTGACGTTGATGCGCAGCTCATCAAACTATGGATTCAGGCGGAGAAGTCAGCGGGCTACCAACTGACTGAGACTTATATGGGCCTAGAAACTATTTGGTACATGTCAAAAGAACAACTTTTGCGAAAAGAGTTTAGGCATGTTAATATTGACGACTTCGTTGCAGAACAAGATCAACTTATCCGGACCATAGAGCCATTACTATCATCAAATGAATACCGGCAAATTGCAGAAAAATCCTATGTCATTCTGTGGAACTTTCAGGAGATCCGTAAGTACTTTACCAGTGATCTATATCCACTGGATGAACTGCTGACTGCTTTTTCTACTTACGATAAATTGCACGCAGCAGTGGATGACCCTATGCTTGACCTGTATGAATGGAATGAATTCATACAGCTCTTTACAGATTTCAAGAAACAGTTTAAACGATATGTAGTGATGTCTGAGCCTGGGTTCTCCTCTGAGAAACATGTCTTATTTAAACTTGGTGTACAGCGTGTCTTCGAATGCTCGGAAGAATTCGAAGCCGCACTAAAAACAGCTCAGCAAAACGATTTTGTCGCACCGTGTGACGATACTCGTGATGCACTGATGGAATTGATATCGCTTTACCAGGATCCTGACTCGAGTCTTTAAATCTGCCTGCACATTAAACCGTCATTTCCTCCATTTCCACACATGCGGGAAAAATTATATTGTTCTCCAGGTGGATATGCAGATGTAGATCAGCGGCAAAATCTTTTAGCATAGCAAAGGCCACCCGGTAAGTAGTACAACCATCTGCCGGTGCGGTAAACTGATCACTTAATTCTGCTATTTTGGCAAACCGGTCGCCTTCGTGCGTGTGCTCATCCATCATCATTCGCACCGGATTCCTCACCGTACCAAATACCGGTGGATCCATATGTTCTTTCGCAGAAGCGGCTTCAGCTAATTTCCGGACATGAGGGAATAGAATATTTTCTTCTTTTTTCATATGTGCCGCCAGGTCCACTGCCGATTGCGCAAACTCTTCTGTGATTTCGAATAGTTCCGGATGATTGTGTCCGTGCACCTTACATAATTTGGCCAGATATTGCTGGATTACGGGAGTTGCTTCGTTAATATAGCGATGGTGTTTTTTCTCTACGTAGTCAACCAAAAGATCAATAGGCCAACTGTTAAAATCCGGAAGGTCTCCAACCGGAGTCGAGATAGCGGCATTTAATTTGCTCTCCAATTGATCCTGCTTAATATCCTTACCTTGACAAACTTCAGTAAGGGTCCGGTTTCCCCTGCAGCAGAAGTCTATTCCGTAAGATGTAAAAACGGCTGCGGCCCTATAGTCCCGGGCGACTATTTCTCCAATTGTTTTTTGATCCGTGATTTGCATGATTTCCTATTTATGATGCGATTCAGAAAATATAATAAAATACATAGTTTGGCATGGCGTAAATCAAGTAACGCCGGTAAATAATTCCATAACAATTATGCCCTTCCCAGCAACCTGACGATAAGGAGTGGCATCTGTTTAACTCTATGCAAATATAAGTCAGTTTATTGAATCGGACAAATATATCCGATTCAATTTTTCGAAAGGCTGCCTAGATGTAAATAGTTGAAAGTTGATCAAAAGAAGAGAGTAATTTGGGATTTGAGAGATTAGAAAACCCATAGATCATTGGATTTGTTTCTTTTGATTAAACTAGCCAATATTTACTACCGTTTTCCAGGCCATTTACAAATTAAAAATTGGTTAGTTGGCCCAATGGCACCCCCGGGTATTAGGCCGGTACTTGACGCAGGATTTATTTTTCCACAAGCTGTTGATAAGATTTTACCTCAAAACGACATATGGTAACTTTATTTTATATAAAGTTGCAGGATGTTTTAATGTACTCAATTTTGTATCTTATGATTCCTGATATACATCCTGGTCAAATGATGACTAAAACTGAAATGGTAACAAAGTACACTTATGCCGAAGCTCTCGCAGAAGCTATGGTATATTTTGCAGGCGACGAACTGGCTGCCAGCGTATGGATAAATAAATATGCTTTAAAGGATTCGAAGGGTAATATTTACGAGTCATCACCCGATCAGATGCATCGAAGGATCGCCCGGGAAATAAGCCGTATAGAGCAAAAA
>JABDLW010000213.1 GCA_013001805.1 Saprospiraceae bacterium
CATATCAAGATACCTTTCGGTAAAAGTTGCATCCGCTTTGTTTTCGCGCATCTGTAATACCATTTCAGCAAAGGGTTTGTCTAGGTGAAACTCAGGGTCTGCACCGAAATGCGTTTCAAAATCTTCAATGATACCAATGTGCGTATTGCACTGGACATCCTTAGCAAGTAGCCATCCCTTGGCAGCTATGATCATGGCAGTGTAACCGTGGTAGACGGCCTCGCTTAAACTTCCATCGTTATAGGCATCTCGTGCCTCATCCAGTTTTTCAATGGCATCACCTAGTATAGCCCCTACCATATCGTACGATACACCGGCACATTCTCCGACACCAATGGCCTGAATGTACTCGCGATCCTGACCCCAGTCAAAAAATTCAATTTCATTAATTTGATCTGTTGCAGCAAGTGGTTTTAATATGTCATAAAAGTATCGTTTCCCCTGGCGTTGTGCGTAGTGCAAATGCGTCTCACCGGTATTTTTATTCTCCTGATAATCCGCAATCAAAGTTCTAAGCGCTTGCGGAATTCGACGTGAAGGTAACTTGATCACCTTATCGGCCACAAATCCTTCGCCTGTCTCGGTGTCGATTCCACCCCCGATCACCACCTGCATGGCAGGAATTACCTTGGCTCCCTGTTTTATGGAGCTGCCATGAAAACCTATGGAAGCAGCCATATGCTGGCCGCAACTGTTCATACATCCACTCAGCTTGACACGAATATCATTTACGGTGAGCAAATCTGAATATTCAGATTGTAAAATGTTTTTTAACTCAGTTGCCAATCCGGTACTATTAGTTACTCCCAGTGCACAGGTATCGGTCCCCGGACAAGCGGTGACATCCGCGATGGATGAATAGCCGGGATCGGCAAGACCTAATTTCACCAGTTCACTATATAGATAAGGTAATGCTTCGGGACGAACAAAACGTAGCAAAATATTTTGTTCAGCGGTAAACCTTAGATCATCGGCTGCGGTTTGCCTGACCAATTTCGCCAGGGCTCGAGCCGTATCCGGTGCAACGTCTCCCAGGTGGACTTTAAGATAGACTCCTAAAAACCCCTTTTGCTTTTGCTCGAATACGTTGCTTTGTTTCCACAGATTAAAGGCACTTTCACTCACTTCAGGGACAGGAAGATTAAAATGGGGCAGCTCAGGAATCACCTCATTCACGGGAGAGATCTTGAAATCGGGAATAGCTTCTAACTCCTCATCGATTTTCTGGGAGAACAATTCTACGCCCAGATCTTTTACGAGGAACTTCATTCGTGCTTTGTGCCTTTTCTGGCGCTCACCATAACGGTCAAAGACTCTTAGGCCAGCATCAATTATCGGTATAATGTCCGTGGCGGGAACAAATTCCTTGAGTGTTTGCGCTACCAATGATTGTGCACCCAGACCACCTCCGACTACGATCTTAAATCCATCAACCACCGTTCCATCGATAATTTTTTGCGTAGCAATAAATCCGAAATCATGGAAATAGGTAAAACCCGAATCTTTTTCCGAAGAGGAAAAAGCCATTTTGATCTTACGACCCATGTCCTGACAGATGGCATTTCTAAGAAAATACTCAAATGTAGCCTGCACATAAGGTGTGACATCAAAAGGCTCATCCGGATCAATGCCGGCTGCAGCTGATGCCGTGATGTTACGAACCGTGTTGCCGCAAGCTCCCCTGGCGGTGAGACCGGCGTTTGCCAGGCCTTTCCAAACCAGGGGAGCATTTGCTAGCTTAACATAGTGCAACTGTATATTTTGCCTGGTCGTCAGGTGTAAATTGTTATGACCATATTTTTCTGCCAGTTCTGCTAACACTTCCAGCTGATGACAAGTGACTTTACCATAGGGTAGCTTGGTGCGAAACATTTGCACTCCCAATTGCCTTTGGCCGTACACCCCGCGCGTGAGCCGGTAGTGTCTAAATCGTTCCTCGTGCATTTTCCCGCTGGTGAACGCCTTGATCTTCGCTTCTAATTCCTGAATGTCCTTTTCGTCAGCCGGATCTATCTGAACACCATTGTGATTTTCTGTTTTCATAGTTTATTAGTTAGCAAGAGTATATAAAAAAAGCCTTTTCGAAAGTTTATCTCCGAAAAGGCCTGTTTTCATTTGATTTATTTATAACCTATTCAGAGTATAAAATTAGTACAACAGCAGCTGTCAACTACGTTCTCCACTTGACAGGTATTTTGAAACATTACTTTGGTTGTTATCTTAACGAATAAATCAATTTGGTAGCACAAATGTAAAGTCTTTTAATGAATGCCGCAATTATTTAGGAAAATATTAATTTAGGGCACGTATTATTATAAATTTATTAAAACATAGGTATGTATGTACATATGTTCATATATTCATGCGTCTAGATTTGAAATAATATTCTTTAAGACAGATAAAGCAGCAAATGTTCGATTGTTTGATTGAGGTATCACCAAAGAATGTTTGCTGTCAATGACTTCGTCATCTACCACCACGTTACGTCTGACCGGTAAACAGTGCATAAAGTAAGCTTCCTTAGTACTTGACATTTTTTTTATGTCAACTTTCCATCTTGGGTCATGTGACGTGATTTTTCCATAATCGGCAAAAGATGACCAGTTTTTAGCATATATGAAGTCTGCATTTTTATACGCCTTTTCCGGGTCATATTCTATCCTGGCACCCCGGGTAAAGGCTGGCGATAGCTCGTAGCCCGGAGGATGGGTAATGGTGAGATCGTGTCCCATCGCCAGCGACCATTCAGCAAAGGAATTGGCCACGGCTTGGGGCAAGGCCTTGGGATGTGGAGCCCAGGTTAACACGACTTTCGGTCTTTCTGTACGGCGGAACTCCCTGATGGTTGCCATATCCGTCAATCCTTGCAGGGGATGTGCCGTTGCC
>JABDLW010000227.1 GCA_013001805.1 Saprospiraceae bacterium
ATTGACAATAAGCCAATTGCGTTATTTGGATTCACCAGTTATACCAAAGAAGGAGAAGACGATCCGGCAAAAAGACCCATCATTTTTTCTTTCAATGGCGGGCCTGGCTCTTCTTCCTATTGGCTGCATATGGGTGTAATGGGGCCAAAAAGAATTGTGGTAAATGACCCGGGAACCACGCCGGCTGCTCCTTATCAATTGGTAAACAATGATCAGTCTTTGCTGGATGTAGCTGATTTGGTGATGATCGATCCCGTGGGGACTGGTTTAAGTGTGCCCATTGGCAATGGCAAGTATGACGATTTTTGGGGCGTGGATGGTGATATCGAAAGTATAAGTCAATTTATTCGTCAGTATTTAATTGAACATGGCCGGATCAACTCACCCAAATATCTATTAGGTGAGAGTTATGGAACCTTCCGAAATGCTGGTATCATGGCGCATCTGCAGGATCAGGGCATCGCCTTGAATGGCGTAATTATGGTTTCTGCTGTTTTTGATCTCCGGCAGTTATTGTTTCCTCCCGGAGATGACCTGCCCTACATTGTCCATATGCCTACTTATGCAGCGACAGCCTGGTATCACGATAAAATCACCGATAAAATGGGAGGCATAGAACCGTTTATCGATGCTGTACGCACCTTCACCAAAAATGAATATGCTCCCGCTCTTTTTAGTGGAGATCAATTAAGAACTGGAGAAAAAGAATCAATTGCCAATAAATTAGCCACATTTACCGGGTTGTCTGCCGAATATTGGCTAAAAGCCAATTTGAGAGTAACAAATTCGGAATTCTTTGCTGAGCTCTTAAGGGATGAGGGTCAGTCAGTAGGTCGTTTAGACTCCCGTTTCACCGGTATAAACCAGGATCTGCTCAGTCAGACGGCGGATTATGACCCCCAAAGTAAAGCGATTTCTCATGCTTACACCGCAGGATTTTTCGACTATTTTTATAATCAGTTGAATGTGGATAAAAAACTTCACTATCAAACCAGTGCCGGTAGCCGGGAAGGATTCAAATGGAATTGGAGTCACACCGGAAACAATGCCTGGGGAACCCAGGTAGCCATATCAACTGCAGGAGACATGGCCAGAGCCATGAGCCAAAATCCGCATCTCAAAGTGTTGATTTTAAACGGCTACTATGATATCGCCACGGTCTTCTATGGTGTGGAATATACGATAGATCACCTGGGCCTGCCTCCCGAAATTAAAGACAATATTATTATGGAATACTATGAGGCAGGGCATATGATGTACACTCACAAACCTTCATTGGAGAAATTCCGTAGTGATGTACTTAAGTTTATCGCCGACACGGACAATTTGTGACAGAGCATAGCTATTCTTTCCCTTTCTGCTATCGATGTGAGTAGAAAGGTATTTATTTCCTGTTCTTTCTGGGTTTTGGCTCCGGTAATTCTTTTACAGTTATCCTCACCAGATGACTGAGCCAGTCCCGGTCTTCGATTTTTTCTTCGATCAGAAAACTCGCCTTAGCCCCGGGATAGGGAGGCGCCTCCACTACATTTCCTATAAATTCTCTGCCTGCCGTGGTGGGTTTCATGAATAAATTATTGTCGCAAATAACTGCAAACATTTTCTTGTTTGAAAACAGCCCATATTCACCAAACATCTTCTTTGCCTTAATGTCACCGGCATCTTGAATTTGGCCTAAAATGAATTCTACAAAGGACTGCTCTGATGCCACTGGAATCGCCGGGATTAATGAAAAAACTGATAGTTAAAATTACAAAACATATTTTTCAAAAAGTTGGTCAAGCACTATTTGCGGATCACTACAAAGGCCGGAGTGCACTTTGGAACATTGGATTATTGTGCTTCTTGTGGAGGTCAGCCAACGAAATCTAAGATGTATTTCTAAACCCCCGATTTTACCACCTTCCCGCCCACCTTTACAAACAATTTCCCATGCCTGTAGATACTTGCGAATTATATCGACATCTATCTCTTCGGAAAAGAGTTCCAGACGGTTGGTGTCAATATGATATTTTATGGCCAGAAAATTCTTTTTCCGGGAATATAATATCACTCCGATATTTATAAATTCGCCACGTTCAACCTTAGGGACCAACCGTACAATCGCCCATTCATATATGTGTCTATCTTGCATCCTCAGCCTCCTTAGTCAACGAGTCAATATCCAACCATCTATCCACGAGAAAAACAATATAGGCCTCCCGTTTTTCCTCTGCCGTCATTGCACTATTATCTTCATGTAGCCAGTCGTCAGGGATTTTCGAAATAATCTCCTGAATGATATCCCGATTTATTAATTGCCGGATTTCAACAGAGGCATCGGTCAACATGCTGGCTTTCTCCAACAAGACGTGCTCCTTAACCTGCGGAAAAGTTCGCCCCAAATGTGATTTCCATGTATCCCAGTTGTGATGAAAAAATAAACTGGCCCCATGATCGATCAACCAAAGCTCGCGATTCCAATTTAATAAATTGGTGTTTTTTACCGTGCGGTCGATATTGGAAATCATGCTGTCCAATAGCACTACTTTCGAAGCGGAAAAAGGATCGGCTAGCGAAACCAATGGATCATAGGCTATTGCTCCGGAAAGAAAATGCAAGCCAAGATTCAGGCCGACACTAAATTTTAGTAAATCTTGAATTTCCTCGTCTCCTTCGGTCTTGCTAAATGAATCATCCAATTGCATAAAAACCAATTCCGGCACATTCAGACCCATCGCCCGGGCCAGTTCTCCGCCAATAAACTCTGCGATGAGTGCTTTACTTCCCTGGCCTGCACCTCTGAATTTAAGGACATAAAGAAAATCATCATCACCCAAAACGATCGCGGGCAACGAACCACCCTCGCGTAGAGGTTTGATATACTGTACGACCTCAACCGTCCTGATGTCTATGGCATTCATAACCGGAAAGATAGAAGAAATTAAGGTCCGGAAGATTCACTTTGTGTGATTGGCACCGGTCTATTGTTATGCACCGACCTCCACTTCAACCGGCTTTGCATCAGATTGATATGCACTGTTCAAAGATTGGGCTATGGCCGCACTTAACCTTGTCGACCGGTTTCCAGTTTAGTTGCCCACTCTCTTTGATTCATCTTCGAGGCCCGTCCGTCGCTTTCGGGATTTTACATTTTGATTGCCAAAATTATAGCTAAGACTTAGGCTGACTTGCCGGC
>JABDLW010000238.1 GCA_013001805.1 Saprospiraceae bacterium
GATATGTTACCCGTTCCGGTGTCGAATACCAGGGTGGGCTTTGGTCTGGGAAACAAAGGTTTTGCCGGAGGGGGGTCGATATCATTCCATCAGTTCTATGAATTCGATCCTGCTTCTCCCCCTGGTAGCCAATGGAGCGAACTGATAGTTCACGATGATCTGCAGGGGAAATTAGGAATATTTACTAACGCGATTTCCTTCGGAACATACGCGCTGTTCATTGCTGGTTTCGGACAGGAATTCGAAGTATGGGCATTTGATCCCAATACAGAGAATCCATGGTCGCCATTGACCAAACTATCAACGGGTGAAGAGGAACCTACCGGCGTAAGAACAGGTTTTGCCATCGGGGATCTTGGTTTCGTTATTTTGCGTAGGAACCAGAATAATCTTTGGATGTACGTACCTGGCCTGGATTAGTGCTTCAGTCGATTTATCCCGACGTTATCGGTAGGTAGACTCATGTGAAAAAGCTGATTATTCACTATTTTGGTCTTTTTTGAAAGACTTCACTCAATTTACCCGGTCCAAAACATGACCTTTGCATCCTTTAAATTGCTGGCCTATTTGATTTGTTTTGTCGGCCTATTTATCATTGCCTGCGAAAAATGGGACTTCGAAAAAGTTCCTTTCACCCAAGTCATTACCGTGGGCTCACTTGAGGTGGGATTCAATTCAGCCTTCCTGCTGGGAGACATTCAAGGACTTCGCAATGGCACGATCACTGAAACCGGATTTCTCTACACCCCCGTAATGGGTGATGATCAAAGTTTGCAATTGGAGCAATCGGATGTTGCCCAGGTCACCTCGCCAACCAGCGTCGATGGAAGCATCAGTTCTGATCGGGCGTTCGCTGCCAGAGTGAGTAATCTGGATGAGGCGACCAAATACTTCTTTAGGGCCTATATACGGCTGGATGGTAATGAGGTTGCTTACGGTACCATCGACACTTTTGTGACTTCCAGTCTGACGATTTCGTCACCTGCCATCACCAAAGATTTTAATGATTGTTCCGGAGAGATCAGCCTTGGAGTGAACCTTCTTGGGGCAGCGCCATCACCAGATGTTTCTTTTGGCATCGTCTGGTCCGACATAGAATCAAATCTGTCACCGACGAGCAGTTCAGGATTTGTAGAGTTGACCGATGTGGTTGATCAATCGGGAAACATAGTAATTCCGTTGACCATAGAATGCGACAAAGTCTATTCCGTTCGTGGCTTCTATAAGACCCCAGAGAATGAAAGGTATGGACCGGTTACGGTTTTCAGCACGCATGCAGGCGGTCGCTGGATTGAAGCCGGTTTGTTTCCTGAGGACTTTAACCGGGATCGTTGCTTTCATTCCTTCTCCTCGGATTCGTCTGGTTATGTTCTTGGATTGAATCCTGATCAAACCGAGTTTCGGCTCTGGCAATTCCATCCCCAAAATGAAAGCTGGGTCGGTGCGAGTGCTCCTCCGCCGCTTAGTGGACAAAGGTGTAGTCGCCCTGTTGCCACTTTGGGTCGTATATTATTTGACTCAGGTGCTGGACCTTTTGCAGAATACCTTAGTAAAAATGACCAGTGGATAATCCTTCAACCGATTTCAATCTTCGATGGATCCACCATGGTGGGTGATTTTGTTTTTTTAAATAGTGGAATCTTCTACTGGGGATTCGGCCTCGACCGAAGCAACAATATAATTCGAAGTGAGGTTTATAAAGGTTTAGATGGGGGGCGGCCCAACCAGATTACAGATTATCCCGGAAGTGCAAGACATCAAACTACCTACTTCATACTCGATAAAAAAGGCTATGTGGGACTTGGCCGGGATATCAGTGGAAAATTTTTCAATGATTTTTGGGCATTGGATTTGGGCTCTGCATTGTGGTCTCCTGTGGCCGATCTTGAAGCTGAAATAAACTCGACCCAATCGTTCACCAGAGATGGCAAGGCCTATATTTTGACTGGATATGATGCCAATGGAAGGCCAATTCCAAATTTTCATGAGTATAATCCAGAAGAAGATAAGTGGATTCGATTAGCAGATTTTGCCTCTGGTGATGGCAACTCTGATATAGCTTTTGCCATTCACGGGATTATCTATGGAGGTTTGGGAATTTCGACCTCTGGAGAGGTACGACGGACCATTTGGCGTTATGTTGACGAACTGAAGTAAAGTAAAATTTCTCTATGATCACGAAAAGTCAACTTGAGCCCTTCGGCAATCTCATGGCCAGCCCTTTATTGCGCTCAAGATGCTTAGTCAAACCATCAGTACAGGCCCTCTAGAAAGCCAGGTAAACTTGTTGAGGGCTTTTTATCGAATGAAAAAAGTTTGATCGAAGGGAAATCCGCCCCTCAACTCCGCCATCTATTTATGATAGATTTTCACAACTAGCTCTTTTTCAAGGTTTATTCGTAATCCGAGAAATCGCCATATTGGGATTAGAAATGTTTTTATTTAAAGCTGCAGAATATGAATTCTGCTCTCTCAAACAATGGAGAAAGGAGGTTCTCATACCTCCGACTCGGAGTCTCTGTCATTTCCACTCTTATCTTTTTTGCATGCCTCAACTCGGAGTGACATTAAATCCAAAGCCCTATGTACAACATGATCTTGCAAGTAAAGTTTTGTTGTATTTTGTAGGAGCAATATGGCTCGATTCATGAAGACCTCAACCAACCGCCTTGTATTCCTTATAACACTAATGTTTCTGACAATTTTCGCCTGCGATAAATGGGACTTTGATCGTACGGCTTTTATTCAGATTATCACCGTCGGTGCTATTGAAGTGGGATCAAACGATGCCTTTCTCCTAGGTGATATCGATGGCCTCCGGAACACTGAAATTACCGAAACGGGGTTTGTTCTCTCATCGAATATCTCAGAAGATCAGCGACTTCGATTAAATCAGTCCGGAGTAGTACAAGTGGCCTCACCAGTACAGCCTGACACATTAATTTCACAAGACCAGGCGTTTGCTGCCCGCATCACCGGCCTGGATCCAAATACCAAGTATTACTTTCGGGCTTATGCTAAGCTGCAAGGTGGTGAAAGCGCATATGGAGTCGTGGATACGTTCACAACATCCAATTTAATCATCTCTTTGCCATCGATCATCAAGAACGAAGCCGGTTGTCCAGCCACCACGACGATTACAATAGAGACTGAAGGATTTACGGCAACTGGAACAGGGATTGCGGGAGTGGTTTGGTCGGAGGATGAAAATAATGAGATTCCAACGTTAAGTGCGGGAAATATATTGGAGGGAGCGGCAGATGCTTCGGGGAGCTTCAGCATGACCTTTGAGGTTGAGTGTGATCGGACCTATTTCTTAAGGGGCTTTGTCACCAGAAACGGGGAGACTAGCTATGGAAAAATGTTGGCATTCACGACCGTGGAGGGCGGGATCTGGCTTCCGAAGTCCAGCTTTCCTGGGCCTGTAGGAGATGGGGCTATGCTTTATTCGAATAATGCAAACGGTTATGTCTCCGGGGGAACTCGAAATTTAGCCGTGGGAGAAATCTGGTCCTATCAGGAAGACCTTGATCAATGGGATCTGACAGCTCAATCTCAATAACTGAATATCCAAAGTGGTTTGGCGTTTGAATACAATGAGAGCCAATATTTTTTGACCGGTCGCTTACCCTTTGACCATTGTGGGCTGCCCGAGGTTTGCAGAAATTGCCAACCTTGCAGCTGTGTGGAATGGCTGTATGATCCGGATTATCTTGGAGCGTCCGGTTTTGACTGCTACCAGGATTCGATTTTGATCATGAGGGGAAACCATATAAAAATTGAAAAACAACCTCTCGATGTATCAGGGAGAAAGGGTGCGGTTGGCTTTGTCTTAGCTAATACTGCGATTGTGGGCGGGGGTGAATCTATTTTGGATGGCTTGGGAACTGTAGGTAGACCCGGACCTGCAGGACCCGATTGCTTAGTCCAGACCGACTCGCGAAATGGTGTTCGAAGAATCTGTCACATCGACTTTCTTGAGGTCGATCTTAAGTCATATCAGACTCGAAAGTTAGATCAGCTTCCGGGAGAAGCCAGGTTTCGGTTGGTTGGATTTAAGTTAGGAGAAAGGGGGTTCGCTGGATTGGGCATTGCTTGTACCCACCGACTCAGACAAGTACAACCACTCCAAGACTGGTATGAGCTGGATCCGACTCGACCAATGGGTCAACAATGGTCATCGAGGGAACCCATCCCTACCGATGACGAGTCCGCCTGTGCCTTTTCCATACAGGATAAAGGC
>JABDLW010000271.1 GCA_013001805.1 Saprospiraceae bacterium
TCAAAAAGATATAGTCTTAACCGGTTGGACACTAAATCAAAATGGAGCAATCTTAAGTGGGCCCTTTTTAAGTCCCGATGGCTGGCTATATTTGGCCGATGCGCGGCGCGGTTTCGATATTACTTCGCGGGAAGGCACCCATTTTAAAGGTAAAGGAGCCCGAATTTGGCGTTGTTTACCGGATGGCAGCCAACTAGAATGGTTTAGTGGAGGTGGATTTGATAATGCTATCGAGATTGTATTTATGCCTTCCGGGGATGCGTTGGGAACCATGACGTATTTTACAGATCCCAAAGACGGCCAGCGCGATGCGCTCATGCATTGGGTAGAAGGCGGTGTTTATCCCAAGTATCATGCGGTTATAAAGGAAGACAGCCTACCACTCACGGGAGACCTCATGCCGGTCATGACCAAAATGCCCCGAATTGCGCCATCGGGTTTGATGCGCTATCAAGGGCAATCTTGGGGTAGCGATTATTCCGGAAATCTATTTAGTGCCGAATTTAACACCGGCAGGATCATGCGTTACAAAGTAACTTACGACGGGGCAACATACCGGACCGAAGATGAGGCATTTATCACCGCAAGGGAGAAGGATATTCATTTGACCGACGTCCTGGAGGATGCAGATGGCAGTCTCCTTATTGTGGCAACCGGAGGCTGGTTTATTGAAGGATGCCCCCTTTCCCGTATGGCAAAGCCAGAGGTCAAAGGAGGGATTTTTAGAGTCCGGAAGAATACAAAAAGCAAAACGGATTTGAGAGAGTCATGGGGCAAAGACATCGCTTTCGATGACCTGAGCCTCAATGCCCTATCGGACTTATTAATGGATCCACGACCACGTGTGGTCAGCAATACCCTCGATGCTCTGGTTAAAAAGGGACCGGCGGCAATACCTTTTTTGCAAGCCGGTTTGTCGACAGATGTACCTGAAGTAAGGGCTTCGATCGTTTTCGCGTTGCATCGCATTGGGGGACCTGAAGCATGGCAACTTATCCGGGGTTGTTTATCTGATCCCCATGCAGTCGTTCAACAAGCTTCAGCCCGAAGCCTGGGATTGGCCAAAGACACGCTGAGTGTCCCCTCTCTCATACAAGTACTTACGGAGGGCACACTTCCCGTCAAACGCCAAACTGCCACGGCCCTGGGTCGGATTGGGCACCACTCTGCCGTCCCAGCCCTCATGCGGACCTTAGATGGTGACCTTGATCGTTTTGCCGACCATGCCGTAATATTTGCACTTATTAAGATCGGTGACGAAAAAAGAATGAAAGAGGCTCTCAAAGAAGGTACCCCCAAAATTCGATCAGCGTTATTGATTGCGTTGGACCAAATGGAAGGAGGATCTCTGACAGCAAAAGAAGTCCTTCACTCTTTATCCAGTGTAGATGAGAGTGAGAGAAAAACAGCCAATTGGATCGCAACCAGGCATCCTGAATGGTCTGAAGCGGTTTTCTCCTTGCTCCGCAATACCTTGAATGGGCCCACTCATATTGATCTGAGTACAAGTGAAATCGGTCTTTTATTGGTGGCTCTAACTGGCGACACGAATGTACAGAATCTAATTGCCAAGCGCCTTACCACTGACACTTCCAGTGTTAATAGGCTTTTCCTACTTGATATATTGCGACAGTCGGAGATGAACGGGTTTCCCGATATCTGGAAGAGCCTGCTTACAACGTTATTTTCGGATCAGGATCGGGAAATCAGGATGGCGGTCATTAAAGTCATCATGGCCAATCAGTTAGCGGGTTTTGATTCTCATTTAAATGGATTAATTCTGGACTCATCCCAACCGGACGAACTGCGACTTCAGGCGCTGCGAGCGAAGACCCTAACTACCCGCAATCCAGAAGATGCCGAATGGAAATATCTCATCTCCTTGCTGCATTCAAAAGATCCTATTTTAAGACGGCAAGCTGTTTCATTAATCACCAAATTCGAACTTAATGAAGATCAACTGGTAGAAATTGCGGCAACGCAACTTCCACAAATGGAGCCTTACCTGGTACCGGGAATGCTGGAAATTTATGTTGGCGGTCAGTCAGAAAAAGTTGGCATGGCAATCATCCGGGCATTGCAAGAACCAGAGGACATGCTTGATAATTTGTCCATCTCGAAAATGGAGAGGATACTGGACAGCTACCCTGCTGCGGCCAAGGATTATGCCAAGCCTCTACTGGAAAGTCTGAGGATGCAATGGGGGCAAAGGGAGGAAAAATTGCGAGATCTAGAGGTTAATCTACACAATGGAGATGTTGGTGAGGGCAGAAAAATATTTTATGGTAAAGGACTTTGTGGAACCTGCCATGCCATTGGTGCTGAGGGATCAGAATTCGGGCCCGATCTCTCAAACATTGGTGAGATACGTTCGCGATATGATATATTGGAAGCCATCATATACCCAAGTGCCAGCTTTGCTCGTGAATATGAGACTTTCAGCGTCATTTCCGCTGGAAAAACAACGATAGGCATTGTTACCGGTCAAACTACTAAGGCGATCATGATTAAAACAGGACCAGATTCAGAGGTGCGGGTAGAAAAAAATGCGGAAACAATCATGACTCCTCATCCTGAGTCGCTGATGCCTTCCGGTCTGGAGCGACAGCTCTCAGACGGTGAATTATCCGACCTTCTGGCATTTCTTCAGTCGTTACCTTATCGAATTGACCGGCTGGTAGAAATGCAGGAAATTGAATAATAAAACTATTTTGGGGAGGAATTGCAAGCACTATTTTTTGAATTAATAAATATTAAATGGGCAAATTAAAGGTAGGAATCATAGGATACGGCTGGGTTGCCACGGCACATATTAGTGCTATAAATGCAACCGAACACGCCGGGGTGACATCCATCTATTCATCGCGGAAGCACAATGATCAGGACTTAAGTGCAAAATGGGGCTCTGACATCCGGAGCTACACGGATCTGGACATGATGCTGAAAAATAAGGATATAGACGTTGTTTCGATTTGCAGTTTTTCCTACCAGCATAAGCAACATGCTGTAGCTGCTGCTCAGGCGGGTAAACATATCATTCTGGAAAAACCCATGTCGCTGTCATGGGCTGATTGTCAGGAAATTGATGCCGCGGTCAAGGGAAACGGGGTGAATTTTTGCATTTGTTTTGAATGTCGTTGGTCGAATCAATTTCTTTCGACAAAGAAAGTCATAGATGAAGGTCTCCTTGGTGATTTGCATTACGGAGAAGTGGACTATTTTCATGGTATTGGCCCCTGGTATGGCCAGTTTGATTGGAATGCAAAAAAAGATGGTGGTGGAAGTTCGTTGCTTACAGCCGGATGTCATGCACTGGACGCCCTATTATTATTTATGGGCTCGGACGTGGTGGAAGTGACCAGTTACAATACAAAGTCAGTCAGCAAGATATTTGAGCCTTATGAATATGATACTACGAGTGTTACTATCCTGAAATTCGGTAGTGGAAAAATTGGTAAGTGTGCGAGCGTGGTTGATTGCCTGCAACCCTATTATTTTCACACGCGTTTATGTGGTAGTCAAGGCAGCCTCATGGATAATAAATTCCACTCCGAAAAATTAAAATCTGACAAATCACAATGGAGCGAACTGTCCATGAAGATGCTTGATTCCGGTGACGTCAGCGATCATCCCTATCAACTACAATTTGAAACCTTTTTTGAATCGATCCGGGATAAAAAATCCATGCCCCTGACAGGATTAACCGAAGCGATGAAAACCCATGAAGTCATTTTTGCAGCCGACAAGTCGGCGGCAACTGGAAAAAGTATTCGCTTAAATAATTAGTGTGTCCACTTTTACTCTAATTAGAATACGTTCATAAGAACCAGGTACTGAAATTAATGGTATCGTAATCTTCACAGAAACAAAAAAAACATGCACATACACTTCGCTAGAATAAAAGGTAACAGTAGGGGAATTTGCCAGCAGGTTTGCATTACATTTTTTATTAGTGTTTTTATGGTGACCATGAAACATCCGCTCACGAGCCAGATTCCGGGACTATATTCACCAACAACATTGACCGAAGTCAACAGTCCTCAGTCTCCATTAGGAGACTCATTAATTGCCATTGTTGGTGCCCGGGTAATTGATGGTTTGGGTGGAGTGCCAATTGAAGATGCTGTGGTCATTATTGATGGCAATCGAATTGTAAATGTGGGTACCCGGGATGAAATAAAGATCCCCGCAAATGCCATAATCCATAATGCAGTGGGAAAAACACTGATGCCGGGACTAATTGACTCGCACCTACATTCAGTAAACAATGATGAATTCTTGAATGTCATATTGAAAAAGGGGACAACCAGCTTGCGGGATCCCGGACATCCTTTTCGCTTTTATCAGGTCCTGGACTTTGGCAAATATGCCATGCCTCGCGCCTTTCTCACGGGATCACACTTAGATGGCTATCCTGGCGTCTATAAGGATCATGCTATGTTGGTAAAAAATCACGGACATGCACGGCAACAGGTTTACGATTATGTAAGCAAAGGAAGTAGCGGGATTAAAATCTATTTTCGACTACCACTTGAATATTATACTACGATTGTAAAAGCTGCCGAGGCTTGTCACATTCCGGTATTTGCTCACCTTGAACTCGTGGACGCAGATGATGCCATACGAGCCGGCATTAATGGCATCGAACATGTGACCTCATTTGGAACAGCTATCGCAGACCCGACAGCGGCCATGGAATTCAAAAACAATGTCAGGGCGCACAGTAGCGCCAGAAGTGATGGCCGATATCAGTTGTGGTCAAAAATTGATCTGCAATCTGAACGCGTAAACGAGGTGCTGCAGGTATCAGCTGAACACCAACTGGTCCTTTCACCCACCCTCACCACATTTGAACGTCAATCTGATGACCCCCGGGCAAAAGAACATGAAGCGAAAGCATTTAAGAATATGCTCGAATTTGTGGGCATGGCCCATAAGGCTGGGGTGAAAATCGTCACCGGATCACATACCTCCGGATGGTACGCTGATTACGGATGGGCTTACCAGCGAGAAATGGAATTGCTGGTAGAATCAGGACTAACTCCGATGGAAGTCATCCAAAGTAGTACCATTTTAAATGCCCGGTATTTTAGGTCAGAAAGTCGCATTGGAAGTATTGAAGTGGGAAAGCTGGCTGATCTCTTAATCCTGGACGCAAACCCGCTCGATGATATTTCCAATATGAGAAAGATATCACGGGTTATGCTGAATGGAGTATGGGTTGAGGATTGATTTAATACAACTTAGGGTGGAATTTATAAATTCAGTATGAAACAAAGATATGGTCTATTCAAAGTGCTCATCGGCGGTATGAGTTGGAAATCTAGCCTTATCGGGATCTTTCCCGTCTTACTCTTAACCATGAATTTAGGATTATCAGCACAGAACGAAGCTCTTTCAGCATCAGACGCCGTCATGATCATCGATACACAACACTACAGCCACACATTTTCGGATGTGAGAAATTACCGGATTTTTCTGCCTCCCGATTATCAGGAAAATCAAAAGCAGAGATATCCTGTCATTTATTTTTTTCACGGTTGGGCTCAACGTTATTTTGGTGAGTGGGCTGATGGCTACTCCGATTACGAAAAAGGTGATGACAACGGTGGGGACAACATTGCCGCTTTTGTAGCCCGGCGTGATGTCATAGTCGTTAAGATTGATGGGTGGAATCAGTTTCCGGGTGAGGATTTAAATCTATCCCCCTTTAATATTGGTAAGGATCGCTCTTTTCGCCAGTTTCCAATTTATTTCAGAGAATTCGTGACCTACGTAGACGATACCTACCGTACCCTTCCTGACCGTGCTCACCGGGCTATTTCCGGGCTTTCCATGGGTGGCTTTATGTCATTCTGGATCGGTGGCAAATACCCAGATCTGGTGTCGGGAATTGGAAATTTTTGTGGATCTCTGGAAATGATCACCGGCCCTACTGAGTTTTCTGTTTATTATAATCATATGGATATGTATGATAACTACCATGGCATTGATGTGCGATTTCACTACGGCACCAGAGATCGACTGCGCTATTATCACTATGATTTTCTTAAAATATGGCCTCAGGTGATGGACAATTTCCAATACCATGTCTATGATGCTGACCATGTGACTTGCGGTCTGGGAGATATGTTTGAATTTCTCTGGGAGAATTTTGAAAAACCGCCAGTCAAACCAGACAGTTGGGATCACATTGATGTGTATCCCAATTTTAAAGTTTGGGACTATGACATTGCGTCTGATCGTACTCAAGCTGGATTTACCAGGTTGGAAAATGTAAATATCAGGGGCTTTAAGAGTTCGATCAGATCTTTTCTTCCCGACGGGGAACTAATGTCGCATGTCAATTTAACTATAAAAACCCCTCCGATTTATGTTCCCGATAATCCGTATGTAGTGATGGATTTGAATGTAAGTCGGAATCAGATCCATAAAGATACTTTGCTCAGTGATGCTGAGGGAAGACTGAAAATACATCTAAATGGCGACGAACACCACATTGGCATAAATAAGAAAAATGATTTGCCCAATATCAGTATTAATTCGGTCAAAGTAAAAAATATGAATTGGGCCACAACTAAGACGGACGTCGTGCTTACCGTCTCTCTAATTAATAAGGGTTTGTCAGATGCCAGGAACCTCGAGTTGACACTCAATTCTTTCCAAGATTATGTAAAAATAAAAAAGGGTGAGGTCAGTTTGGACCGAGTGGTGGCTGAGGGTATCAATTCTTCTACTGCTGATTTCACTGTTTTAGTGACGGAAGATAGCATAGAAATGGTTCGCTTTCAACTATTGGTACAGGATCAAAATAGTAGCAAATGGATCGAGGATTTTGAACTTAAATTCAGAAAGGATGAACCTGCGATCGAAAGATTTGTCATTGCCGATGGAGGTCACTATACCGTTGTTCATGGTGGGGTAGATTCAATTACGGGAACCGTAGGCGTGGGTAATGGTGATGGCATAGCAAACCCGGGTGAAAGCCTGGTATTGCTGGTAGAATCAGGGGGGAAGTACTATCGTACGGACGCATATTCTTCCGATCCACATCTAAATCCTTATGGTGTCTATCAGCGAATTCCTGATTCCTGGGCTGAGTACGATCATATTGGAGGTGGTCCGAGATACACCGTACCTATGATTGCTTCTGATTGTCCCGCTAGCAAAAAAATTGAGTTTTGGGTGGAATACTGGCTCCCGAATAATCCGGAACATATAATTAAGCGGGGAAGGATTGAAGTTGAGGTGCAAGGTGAAGAGGATCAGACAGCCCCTGTTTTTCGGTGGCTGTCGGTGACCAATGATAAGAACATCCAGGTGAAATTAAATGATGGCACCAAGGTAGAAGATGTTCGATTGACCATGATTCCAGATTCAGTTGCCTCTACAAAGCGCTATTTAAGCTGGACAACTCCGGAGGAATTTTCCGTCACCTTGCACGATGATGGCAAGGATGGAGATAAATGTGCAGACGACAATGTATTTAGTGCCAGGATTAAAGGTAAAGCGGCTTATTTTTACAAGACGGAGATTACGTCACAAGATGCTCTTGGAAATAAAAGTACCGTGCTATATGAGAAACCGGTGTACTTGCAGAATACACGTTGATAGAATGTAACTATGTGAAGGTCATGGAAGTTATCATCCTGTTTTACGATTAAAATATTTATTTGTCATTAGATTTTTATAAGATAAAAATGAAAAAGAACAAAGCATATTTAAAGTACTTAACTGAGCGAGACTTGAGTTGGTCGACCTATTCTCGGGTGATTATCACTTGCTTATTTTTTGGGCTGGTGAGTCCGCACTATCTCCATGCACAGGACAAAGTATTAAAAGCCGGTGCATACATGAGTAATATTACTCCGGCACTGGGTGGAGCGATAGTAGGCAATTGGAATTCTCCACCGGCTACGTATATACACGACGAATTACATGCTAAGGCACTAGTGCTCGATGACGGCGTCACCCAAATAGCTTTTGTTATTGTGGATAATGTCGGAGTCAAGCGTGAAGTCTTTGATGAAGCTAAGAGGCTGGTAGAAGCAAATACTGGTCTGCCCGCAGGTCATGTATTGATGGCAGCAACACACACACATTCTGCCACCAGCGCTGAGGGTACGGGTATGAAGAGGAGAGGCTGGCAAGGTGAAGTAGCATTGGATGGCTACCAGGTTTTCCTGGCCCAACGGATGGCCGATGCGGTGCAGGTAGCCCTGGGTAACCTGGAGCCAGCCAGAATTGCCTGGGGAGGTGTGGAGGTGCCGCAACATGTTTTTAACCGGCGCTGGATAATGAAAAATCCGGTAATGAGTCCGATGGGCAAACTGGATAAAGCCAGGATGAATCCGGGGGTGGGTAATCCGGAATTGATTGAACCTGCGGGACCAACCGACCCTGAAGTTTCTTTTATTGCTGTGGAATCCATCGATGGAAGACCTATCGCAATACTGGGAAACTATTCCTTGCATTACGTTGGTGGCGTACCCATTGGGCATATTTCCGCCGATTATTTTGGGGTATTTGGAGATCGAATTCAGGAGCTTTTAAAGGCAGACCGGCAAGGTCCACCCTTTGTTGGGATACTGACAAATGGTACTTCCGGTGACGTAAACAATATTAATTTTCGCGGTCCCAGAGAAGATAACCTTCCCTATGCCAAAATAAATATTGTGGCCAATGATGTCGCCAAAGCTGTATTTGCTGAGTATCAGAATTTGAACTTTCAGAATTGGGTTCCTTTAGGGGCAGCTGAATCAAAACTAATGTTGAAGGTTCGTCGTGCATCACCTGACCTTTTAGCAAATATGGCAAGAGTTGAAGCCAGAGCCGATGATGCTGAACCCATATTTCATTCCCTGGAAAAAACCTATGCCAAACGGATTAAACAGCTGGAATCTGAATGGCCGGATGAGATCGAAATCATCTTGCAGACTTTTCGTCTGGGAGATTTAGGCATTGCTGCCATTCCTTTTGAGACTTTCACTGAAACCGGTCTGGAAATTAAAAAGAAAAGTCCTTTTTCCGACTCTTTTACTATTGAGTTAGCCAACGGGAGTTATGGCTATTTGCCCACACCAGAGCAACATGAATTAGGCGGTTACGAAAGCTGGCTAGGTACTAACAGAGTCGAAGTGGAAGCCTCCACCAAGATTGTCAATGAATTAATGATGCTTTTTGACAAGTTGAAATAATTGGAGGGTAAAGGATGGAAAATGGATATTGAATAAGTAAGGAATAAGACCATAAAGTGCCTAAGGGTATCTCTATTTACCTCTGAATGAGGAAAAATTTAATAAGATGCGAGCCAGATAAGGCTGGAGGAAGAAAGATAGCCATAGCTATCTGACTGACCCGTCAGCTGTGGCATGCCGGGCAAGCGATCAACGAAGTATGGTGAAGTATATTATTAAATAGATTTTCAAAGAAATTGTTTTACCATGAATGGGGTTGATAGAGGTACCCTTAATCTAAAAATAGTTATTATTGCCAGCCCTACCGACATAACCGAATTAAAGTTCGTAGTCTTCATAGCTGATCTACAAGACGATTAGTAAGTGACACCATTATATTTGGAATATTTTAATTACCGTTGTTATCATCCTGCCAGAGTACAACTTCAATAATCTAAAAATTGGCATTGTGTGGCCACAATTGCTATAGAGTGCTTGCATATAAAATAAAAGACAATTAAATGATCAGCAAAAATGTCCTTCCAACCCTTTGTGCTGCATTTGTGCTTTACTGCACAGCCCAAAGCCAACCAGGTGAATCAAATAGGTTTGTTTTTCGGGCCGGTGCTGCCGAAAGTGTGATCACCCCTATAATTGGGTCATCGATAAATGGTGGGATGCGAGATCGTAAGGCTGAGCACATACACGACGATACCTATGCCCGATGCATCGTGATGGATGATGGTAAAACCGAACTGGCCATCGTGGTGTCAGATTTGTGCATGATTTACCGGGAAACGCTGGATTCGGCCAAAATGCGAGCCCAGCGGATCACCGGCATTCCGGTTGAGAATATGTTGATGTCAGCTACTCATACCCAT
>JABDLW010000310.1 GCA_013001805.1 Saprospiraceae bacterium
TAAATTGCCAAGAAAGAACTTCCCCTGAGGCCGTAAACTTTAAATAGGCTTTATGGCCACAGTTTCTCTGAGGCCTAAATTGCCAAGAAAGACTTTAAATTGCCGAGAAAGATATCTTTTTAATGCACGCGTCTATCTCAGCCGGGTAAACTTTCCCTGAGGCCGTAATTTTAAATAGGCTTTACGGCCTCAGTTTCTCTGAGGCCGTAAATTGCCAAGAAAGACTTTAAATTGCCAAGAAAGATATCTCTTTAATGCACGCGTCTATCTCAGCCGGGTAAACTAAATTCAAATGTGGCTTTAGGGCCCCAATTCCTTTGGGGCCGTAAATTGACGTGCCGACTTTCCCTGAGGCCGTAAATTGCCAAGAAGACTAGCCAAAGTCATATCCATTCCTGATCATTGTCAGTGCATTATCTGACTATTTTTAGGAATTTAACTTGAAAAATTATCATGGTCAATCAAAACGTACAACAGCTTTTGGCAGAAGGAAGTGATCTGGTACATTTTGCCGAGCAAGAACTTACCCGGGCCAATGAAGATGTGGTCACTTTCTTAGCCTGCAATAACATCAAAAGAGCAATCAATAACTATTTATCAGCTTACATTGAATCCAACGGATTAAACACTCCACACAATCCTACACCGGATAATTTGCTGCGTATGTGTCAGTCGTTGGATAAGAAATTTGCCAATTTAGATTTTCACGCACTGAGTTGTTCTCATGAGAAAGGGGCTAATAATTTTTGTCTCGAGGTAGAACATGTGCAGGAGTGCCTTGACCTGGCTTATATGACGCGCAATCTGGTAATTGATAAAATAAAAATATAAGGATCTATCGCTATCTTAGAGTTTATTGAATGCCTGTCATTACACGGATCAATAAATGGAACTACCTGATAAATACCAATCTCTTCTACTCGAAGCACTGGAAGATTTAATGTACAAGGTTTCTCTTGATTTAGCGAAAATGAAGGGACAACCTATGACTAAAGAGCGACGTAATTTGACCAGTAAGCAAAAGGAGCTTGAGCGTTTACAACATTTGGTATTGACTCGTCCCGTCAAAAAAGGTTAAGGCGTCTCTTTCCCGCATCTCTTTAAACATCCACTACCAGACGTTTCGGTAGGATTTTTGTAATACTGACTGGGTAGCCACCAATCGCAAACTTTATATCTATCCTTTGAGATGTATCAGTTTCGAATGGTGCTTGTAACGAGATATCTTCAATTGCCTGCCATCTCGCGATAAAAGGCAAATAAATTTTGGTCTCTGATGAATGGGAAAATAGGCTTACTTGTTGCAGCTGTTACTGTTTTTATTATTGTCTCTTACGGATTCGTGTTCCCCGACCTGCAATATCAATGGCATTTGACCTATGAGGATGGAATAGTAGAGAATTTAGGTGCGCTGGCTTTCCTCGCGGTGTCGCTGTTTTTCTTTGTGTTCTTTTTCCGGTCTCAGGACGTGATTCAGAAGAAGCCCGGCTTGTTCGGGGGTCGTAATTTTATATTTATGGCTCTGGCATTGTTGTTCTTTGTGGCATTTGGGGAAGAGATAAGCTGGGGCCAGCGAGTTTTTGGTTGGAACACACCTGACACTTGGGCGATGAAAAATGTCCAGGGTGAAACAAATATCCATAACCTGGATTTCTTCCAACGTAGGAAGAACAGTGCTGAAATTGAGAGTACATTTTTACGAGAGGTGCTCACGTTTAGCCCGGGAAGACTATTTCTTTATTTTTGGATCTTATTTTTAGTAGCCATTCCCACGCTTGCCAGATTCTCTAATAAATGGCATAATTTTTTTCGAGCGTTGCGCATTCCCATTGCACCCCTTTGGGCCGGAGCACTTATGATTTTAAATCTGGTGATCGCCCATCTGATTGGCATTTTGGTGCGATCCCAATATGAGAATAATTACAAGACGGTAGATGAATTTATGGAAATGAACTATGCTGTTATCCTCTTGGCTCTGGCAGTATATTGGTATGGGGAGAAAGTATATTTGCCTGGTGATCATAGCCCAAGAAGTAAATTAAATAAAGTAACATCTCCGCCGTAAGTCTCACAGACCATATATCGGTTGCTAACTAAGATGTGAATGAATGGGACCAATGCAGATAACTACATTGGCTGTAGCCTTTTAGATCACTATTTAATTCAAAAAAAAAGGTGTCGAACTAAATCCCGACACCTTCTAAATATTATGGAAATTGTTCTTTTAATTACCTGAAATCGACATCATCTTTTTCGGAGCGCTTGATTTTCCATCTAATTGTAAGCGATAGAAATACATGCCAGAACCAAGTATTTCTCCAGCAGTTGACCAGGTGCTTTCATACACACCAGGACGACGATAACCTTCATTAATAGATTTAACTTCTTTCCCGGTTAAATCAAAAATATTGATCTGAACAACACCTTCATTTCTAACCGTGTACGCAAAAGTAGTCTCATTTCTAATGGGATTGGGCCAGTTTGTGATTACACCCACTTCTTCATAAGCTTTCTCTTGATCTATCGTAGCCGTAGACTGTCCGCTGAAAAAAGTCTTGGCATATTCGAAAGCTTCGGGTCCGATAACCTTTCCGATTTTTCGACCCGGGATATCATCTACCGGGGGATGAATTCCACCCCAAAGCCGCGACAGACTAGCCTGGTCTGAAGCATCTCTGTAAGTAGCCCATTGCAATTGCATGTCTACACTCGGTCCTTCTTCAAAAACCAGGTATTCATTTTTATTGGCATCAAAGGTGCCCATTCCTCCCGGGAAATAAGCGTCACCTGTTAGTAAAGTCATGACCTCAGCAGCAGCCCGCGAAAACGTAGAGTGCCCGGAAACGTAGCCCGCAAAAGGGGGCGTGATAAATGATGGCATTTGGTAAGGCCACCAATCACCTGCCAATATCCAACCCACTCCCGCCGAACTTGAATCTGAAGTGAGATGTGCGGGACCTCTCCAGGCATAAAGCTTGATTTTTCCCACATTTTCGTCAGCTGCCCCGGCAAGAGGGTCACCAGACTCTACTAGCTCAATATAGCCCTCAATCAGTGGCAGGCCTCCTATGTGATACGATGCCATAGTGGAATCTGAACTCTGTCCTAATTCTGCCATTCCACGAATAGCAGAAATCGGGCGAATGTAGTCGTAGAATGACTTGATTCCCCAAACTGCAACAGCCACATCATGCAGAGCACCACCCAGGATAAAATAGGATTTGACATCCCATTCCAGGTCATCGAGTACTTCTCCACTACCCTCAAATTTCTTTTCAAAAAGCGGATGGTCGTTCACGTAATTTAGAATGGTAAACCAATGCCCGGGAGGTGTTTCA
>JABDLW010000313.1 GCA_013001805.1 Saprospiraceae bacterium
GAATTGATATGAGAAATCCGAAACCGGTAACGAATGTTGAATAATCTGCAACTATCTATTGGTGCTTGATCGCTGCAATCGGAGTGACAAGAATCTTCATGGGGCAGGAATAGTGTCCAGATCTTAACTCCCACTTCCAGCTCGATGTTTTTCTAACATGGTCAAGCTAAATGAAGTGAAAAAGTCAGCAGAAAATTCACTCAGTTTGAATGTGAAATTAACACTTAATGCAAGAAGCAAATAAATTTTATTCCAGTCAGGCCGGAGATGAGGGATATAAAATCGCCGAACAGCGAATTTCGTTTTTTTTATCCGATACAAACGACATGAGCCTGGATCTCTCCGGATTAAATCTGCGTAGGATCCCTAAGTCCATTGCGCAATCTGAGGTTTCAAATAAACTTAAGGAATTAAATCTGGCTGGCAACGGTTTAGATGACATCAAATTACTGGCCGAATTGAGCAAATTGGAAGTTCTCCGGCTCAATGAAAACAATTTATCAAATGTCCAGCCCCTTGCAGAACTGCGGCAGTTACATCATCTCGATCTCTCCGAAAACCAAATTCACACGGTTACTAAAATGGCAGGCCTGGGAAACCTCAGGTATTTAAACCTAAGGGGTAATCAAATTGTCGATCTCCCTGAGCAAGATCAAACCATCCTGGAGTTTTTAGATCTCTCTAATAACCATATCAAAGGAATAGACTTTGTGACCAACTGTCCGAATCTTAGCGAGCTTCGCCTGGAGGGCAATGAGATTGAGCAGCTGGATCCAATCAGTGGATGTCTCAATTTACAAATACTGGATCTATCAAGGAACCAGATTAGAAGGTTAGATCCTATCAGCAATTTGGTCAAGTTGAAACATCTCTTTTTACAAAAGAACCACCTTAAAGATCTGAGTCCATTGTCGGGTTTGCTTGATCTGATCGAATTGAACCTCAGCGAAAACAAGTTGCAAGAGATTCAGCATATTGATGGACTTAATGCCTTGGAGATCCTACTTCTTAACAAGAATGAAATTGAAATTCTGGATCATATTCCCGCGAATCTCAGGGTGCTTGAGCTTCGTGGAAATGGCCTAAAGAGGATTGGATCTAACTTTGAATTTCGCAGGATTGAGCGTCTCGAAATATCGCTAAATAATCTGACATCCTTTCCACTCGCCTTGGGTGATAAATTAATCAACATGAGGGAAGTTAGCCTGCGGATTGGTTCCAATCCATTCCTAAAGACAGATAAGGGCATTAATCAGGAAGCTTACCGATCGGAAAATGGTAAAGACGTCTTTATGGTGTTTCTTTCCGACTATCAAATCAAGAAAACGGATGCAAAGGAAGCCAAGACGGAAATCAATTTGCCGGCCAAAATTATTTTGCTGGGCAACAGCGATGTGGGAAAGACTACCCTGGCCAATTATTTAACCGGTAAAAAAGTGAAGCCAGGTGAAATAGAGAGTACCCGGATTTTAAACATTATGAACTGGAAGATCGATGCAACCGGATAGGCATTGATATATGATTTTGGGGGACAGGATTTTTATCATTCGGCCTTTCAGCTCTTCTTATCTGAGGACTGTGTCTATGTTTTCGTTTGGACCCGTAATACCAATCAAAATCAAATACAACCTCCGACCAGTAAACGGCCGAGACCGTATCATAATTATAATCTTAATTACTGGTTAAGTAATATTCATTATTTGATGCGAAGTGGCAATATCCGGTCGGGTCATGCTTCAGGCGACATCGAAGAGATGGCGGTAAACACGGAAATCATTTTATTGGAAAATAAAATTGATGAAGATTTTAAACTTCAATCAAGTAGTCAGTTTGATGAGAAGATCTTGAAGGTCAGGGATGCTTTTCGAATATCACTGGCAGAGAGCGCGGAGGCAGTCTTAGGGTTTGACAACAGGAAAAGAGTTTTGCAAGTGGCCCTTTCCAAGTTAGCCAAAGACATGTCACATAGCATAAGTCTGAACACCACCCGGCAGAAATTGGTTTCGAATTATATAGAGGATTACAATCGATTAAGTGCACGAAAGCGATTTAAGCTAGCTGATTTGTATCAGACTAACGAGCAATTTTTTGAAAAATACGCACAACGCTCGTTGGAGTCGCAGACGGACAAAGGAGATCTTTCTGCAGCTTTGATTATTTT
The DNA here is from genome assembly GCA_013001805.1 of Saprospiraceae bacterium. Classification (GTDB taxonomy): domain Bacteria; phylum Bacteroidota; class Bacteroidia; order Chitinophagales; family Saprospiraceae; genus JABDMH01. Next base: position 2,162 of record JABDLW010000313.1, read on the forward strand.
ACATAACCGGGGATTACTCCTAAAGCATCCAGGAAAAAATAGTGGGGTTTGGCTTGTTCCAAATATACTTATTGAAAAGATAAAGGACTTTATCAGCACGGCTAAGCAAGGGGTGATCATTAGGAAGAGGCCTGAATTTGCCCCATTTATTGAGCTCTGTTCTTATCATTCTTTTGTGGTGGAGAAGAATGAGACCGAATTAATTGTGCCGAGTCTCCTCCCGGAATCGGATGACAGTATTTTGTACCGAATTGCTAATAAGGGACATACTACGTTGTTTCGACTTAAATTTGCCTATTTCATGCCACATGGAATGATCAACCGGATCATCACCGGCTTTGGATCCCAACCTTCAGAAAAGTTTTATTTTAAATCTACCGTGATAGTCGATCTGCTTACCATGGGAAATATATTTCTCAAATGGGATCTGGAGAACCTGGTCATCAATGTAGGATTACAACTGCATAAGACAGAAGACCTGGAAAAAGTATCGCGTTATATTTATCAAAATATTCTTGCTGCGTATCACGGATACCAGGGAATTTCGTGGGACAAATATAGCAACTATTACAACA
>JABDLW010000334.1 GCA_013001805.1 Saprospiraceae bacterium
CTATTTTTCGCCCCATCATAATTTGTACCGTACCATCTTGCGATCGCAAACAATTGGACGAAGGACATACCAGGTACTTGCGTGTATTCCAATCAGATTAGGTGGTATTGAAGAGCCATATCGCCATATAGACAAGAACTTGCCTGCCACATTGCAACTGTCTACAACTCCTGGCGTACCCATAGTGACAAATAATGGAGAGGAATTTCTATATATCGCAAATGTTGACTTTGACCGCCTCACCAAAAGAGAAGTCGGAATTCTTTTACTCCTATACAGTCTGGCTTTCCTGGCCCTTGCTATCCTAATCCAAAAGATATCATATCTCGTCAAAGATAAGATAGGCCCCTGGACCGCCATTGGCTTCTTCCTTTTCACGAGTGTAGGTATACGATTGGTTTCCTACCTGTTTGACTTCACCAATCAATTTAGTAGTAGTGAAGTCTTCAATGCGACAATTACAGAGCCTGCCTTCACTAATTCATTGGGAAACATATTGATCAACATCGCGCTCGCCTTATGGATCTCAGTTTTCCTAATCAATAATCTTGACTTCAGTGGAGTAAGGAATCTAAAATCCACACAAAAGATACTTGTATCTTTTAGTGGATATGTATTGATCGCTTTCGGCATGCTTTGGCTGGCCAGATTCTGTCAGGATCTAATACAGAGGACCAGCATTGATTTCAATTTTGAAAGTGTATTTAATCTCGATAAAATAAGCATCCTGGCACTGGTAGGGATTATTTTGCTCTTATTTACTCTTTTCATATGGTCGGCAAAGATAATTTCGGTCATTCAGGAAGCAAATCTGGCTATTAGACCGCGGGTTGTCACCGGGCTCTGTGCGATTCTTGTGTCCATGCTCATTGCCACAGCCATGAAATCATCCATTCCCGTTTTTCAGTATGCCATAGTAGTTGGAATATTTATTCTACTACTGGACATTTTCCTCGAAGTAAAGACTCCAAATTTCACATGGATAGTATTATGGTTGGTTGTGCTATCTGGATTTTCCTCTATCCTCATGTTTAAATATAATAAGGACAAGGATATTGCTCAACGTACCGACATTGCCAAAGCACTCACTGAGGGAGTAGACACCGTAGCGTTTAATGAAATCCTATCATTAATTCAGGTCATGGAAGAACCATTGGATCAGGTAAGTTCATGGCTAGATATAAAAAATGTGATCACTACCACTTTTACTAATACCTCTTCCGGATATCTCAATATGCATTATAATTTGGGATTTCCGGGCTTAGAGAGTATGAGAGGTAGCCGTGAAATCACATTCAAAGGCAAGAAATTTTATCAAAGTGAAGATGAGCTGGACTACTACCTGTTGACCATCGATGGAGCCTCCGGGAGTAGAATCGTGACAAGTTTTCAGAAGAAAAAAAGCAATCCCTACAATCCACTGCCTCAGTTCTTACCAGCTACAAGTTTCAAAAATATCCCGCAACTTTCCGAATATGAGTATGCTATTTATAAAAATGGAAGTTGCGTGGAGCGTAGCTCCTCCGAATATAGAATGCTGCTTGAGGAAGAAATTCCCGCAGAAGGAAAAACGATTATCAACTATCCTGGCAACCGTTCTGAATTGCTCTACAACAATGGAAAATATGTGACAAAAATTGGAAGAAAATTAACCGGCCTCATCAAACCGGTTTCCCTATTTTCCTATTTGTTTGTCATCATTGTGATCATCATATTGCTGCTATTAATTGTTAACTCGGTGTTTCCTTATTTACCCAGGGAATTTAATTTCACATTATCTAATCAAATCTCTTTAAGAAACAAAATCCAGGTATCAGTTTTAGCATTGATCATTTTATCGTTTATTATTATTGGCATTGTAACCGTATTTTATTTTCGAAGTACCTCAGAGAAAAGTTCAGATCTAAAATTAACTCAGACGGCCAGTTCATTGCAATACGAAATCCAGGAGAACATCAAGAAAGACAAAACGGAGAAATTCGACTCGCTTTTTAATGAATCTGTTCAAAGTCTTGCCATAAAATACAACACACATATTCAAGTATTTGACAAGGATGGGTTACTGATACAATCTTCCGATCAGGATGCAGTGAAGGCTGGTGTTTTAAAAGATCGAATAGACGTGCCACCGCTAATAGCGCTGAAAAAACACAATGAAACGATTGCAATTCATCAGCACAATTCAGACACTCCAATTAACTATGAAACTGCATATTTTTCTTTGGTTTCAGAGGGAAATACATTATTAGGGTTTGCGGGACTTCCTGTCTATCCCGGCTCCACAGAATCGGCTAATAGTGTGAAGGACTTCATGGGTACCCTCCTTAACGTATATGTATTCCTGTTATTGATTGCCGGTGCTTTTGCACTTGCAGTGGCCAACAGTATCACCAGACCAATGACGGTCTTAGGCCAAAAACTCAAGGAATTTAAACTAGGTAAATCCAATGAACCTCTCGAATGGAAAACCAAAGATGAATTAGGCATCCTAATTCAGGAATACAATCAAATGATCGTGAAATTAGATGAAAGTGCAGATCTTTTAGCGCTCACAGAACGTGAGGTTGCCTGGCGCGAGATGGCCAAACAAGTGGCTCATGAGATCAAAAATCCACTTACACCTATGCGGCTCAGTATTCAACATCTCCAACATGCCATGCAAAATGCTGATCCGATTGAAAGTAGACAATTGGTACAGAGAGTTGGAATGACTCTTATCGAGCAGATTGATAACTTGTCAAAAATTGCTGCAGAGTTTTCCACTTTTGCAAAAATGCCTAAACCTCAATACGAACGTATCATTTTGAATGACCTGGTTGCGTCAGTGCATGATCTTTTCAAGAAACGGGATGACATGGACTTTAATCTATATGTACCGATTGACGAAATCTATGTTAATGCAGATAAAAGTCATCTTCTTCGTGTCCTTAATAACTTAATTAAAAATGCAATTCAGGCCATTCCAGGAAGTCGCCGTGGAGTAATTGATATTCGCTTGGAAATCAAGGTTGACCGGGCGGTAATACAGGTTTGTGATAACGGTAAAGGCATCAGTCGGGAGATGCGCGAAAAAGTCTTTTATCCTAATTTTACCACTAAGACTTCAGGTACTGGTCTGGGCCTGGCGATCTCCAAAAATATCATTGAATCATTCGGAGGGAGGATTTACTTTGAAACTGAAGAGGGAGTGGGTACTAAATTTTACTTTGAGTTGCCATTACTCAAAAACGCTGATTCAGATAATGCCTACCGGCAGGGGATTGAGCTCTAGAATTGTTTCATTTTGAGGTCAATGCCTTTGGATCTGCATCCAGGTCAGAAAGAGATTATAGCAGTGTGACCGGAATATGTATGGTCACGAATCACAGCAGACCAACACCAGAATTTTTCTTAAGTTATTTCCTGAGAACTGCCGCCATGGTAGATCCTATATCTGCCGGGCTTTGCACAACATGGATTCCACACTCTGACATAATTTTCATTTTAGCCGCAGCGGTGTCGTCTTTACCACCAATAATGGCTCCTGCATGCCCCATCTTGCGGCCTTTAGGGGCTGTCTGACCGGCAATAAAGCCCACAACTGGTTTCGTACCATTTTTCTTAATCCACTGGGCTGCTTCGGCCTCCATCCCTCCGCCAATTTCACCAATCATGACGATCCCTTCGGTTTCAGGATCATTCATCAGAAGTTCCACTGCCTCCTTCGTAGTGGTTCCTACAATGGGATCTCCACCAATGCCAATGCAAGTGGATTGGCCCAATCCCACTCTACTGACCTGATCCACCGCTTCATAAGTTAAGGTTCCGGATCTGGAAACAATACCGATACTACCTTTTCTATGGATAAATCCCGGCATAATGCCCACCTTTGCTTCTTCCGGCGTAATTACTCCGGGGCAATTTGGTCCAACCAATACCGTTTCTTTGTCGGCCAGGTATGCTTTAGCCTTAATCATATCCTGTACGGGAATGCCTTCGGTGATACAAATTATGACCTTGATTCCCGCTTCCGCTGCTTCCATAATGGCATCCGCAGCAAAAGGTGGAGGAACAAAAATCACCGAGACATCAGCTCCTACCTGGTCTACCGCTTCCTTTACTGTATTAAATACGGGTCGCTCAAGATGCCTTTGTCCACCTTTGCCTGGAGTAACACCTCCCACAACGTGGGTACCATAATCTATCATCTGACCGGCATGGAACGTCCCTTCTGTGCCGGTAAAACCCTGCACGATAATCTTTGAATCCTTGTTAACTAATACCGACATGAGTTGGTTTTATTTTATAATAAATACCTGTTCGCCCGGTTGTTTCATAAAAAACTTTTCCCTGGCGTACTTTTCCTTGTTTGTCATTATATCCTTCTGCAAAACACGAGTAGCTTCAGTTTCTTCTATCAGGAAACTTTTTTCTTCTTGTAGTTTGTCTATTGTGCGGCTCAATTTCCACTGAGTTACAAAAGCATTCTTATCGAAAAAAGCAATCCAGAAAACAAAAACGACAGTGGCGAAGAGATATTTATTTAATAAGAGCTTGGAGATCTTCTTCGCTCTCGGGCTCATTTTTATCCTAATATTGGTCTTCATGCCTGATTATTGAGGATTTAAATATAACAATAATCTTTATTATGTTATTAATCCCTAAACTATCCCAGTAATGCTTTTCCAGGATAAACAGCGCATTCACCCAGTTCTTCCTCGATTCTGAGAAGCTGATTATACTTGGCAACCCGGTCCGATCTTGAGGCGGACCCAGTTTTAATCTGGCCAGTATTTAGTGCCACTGCCAAATCAGCGATGGTAACGTCCTCTGTCTCGCCGGAGCGATGACTCATGACGCTGGTCATTCCATTTCGCGTAGCAAGTTGCACTGCATCTATAGTTTCCGACAACGAACCAATTTGATTTACCTTAATCAGAATAGAATTAGCAGCTTCGATATCGATGCCCTTTTGCAGTCTTTTTGTGTTCGTCACAAACAAATCATCACCTACCAACTGAACCGATTGACCAATGGCAGCTGTAAGTTTTTGCCAGCCGGCCCAATCGTCCTCATGCAAGCCATCTTCGATTGAAAGGATAGGGTACTTTTTTGTCCAATCTGTCCAGAAGCTGACTAAGTCATCACTTGAAAGCTTATCTCCGGTTGATTGGTGAAAATGATATACCGACTCTTTTTCATTGTAAAATTCAGAGGCAGCTGCATCCATGGCAATCATAACATCTTCGCCGGGACGGTATCCGGCCGCTTCAATGGCCCTTAATACGGTCTCGACTGCTTCCGTATTTGATGCGAGATTCGGGGCAAAACCTCCTTCATCCCCTACATTAGTTGAATGTCCCATTTTTGAGAGGACTTTTTTCAAATGATGAAAAATCTCCACCCCCATGCGCAATCCCTCGGAAAATCGTTCAGCACCAACTGGCATGATCATAAACTCTTGAAAATCGATGCTATTGTCGGCGTGTGATCCTCCATTGAGAATATTCATCATCGGGACAGGAAGGACATGTGCATTTACACCACCAACGTAGCGATATAATGGAAGTCCGGCTTCCAAAGCTGCTGCTTTAGCGCAGGCCAGACTTACTCCCAGGATAGCATTGGCCCCCAACTTTGATTTATTTTCCGTACCATCAAGATCGATCATAATCTTGTCGATATACACTTGATCACCTACATCCTCTCCGATCAAGGCCTCCAAAATTGTATCTTCTATATTACGGCAGGCATTTAGGACCCCCTTGCCCAGAAATCGGTCCTGATCTCCATCTCTCAGTTCAACAGCTTCATATTTACCGGTGCTCGCACCTGATGGAACTGCTGCACGACCTATTGCCCCGTCTTCCGTAAGTACTTCTACTTCTACCGTGGGATTGCCTCTGGAGTCGAGAATTTCTCGTGATCTTATATCGATAATGCTGCTCATCTTAAGATTGATTCTTTTTTGGTTGATTTAATTAATTGCAAAAACTCATCGAATAGGTATCGTGCGTCATGCGGTCCAGGACTAGCTTCCGGGTGATATTGCACGGAAAAAGCAGGTTTGCTTTAGACCCTCTACAGTCTGATCATTGAGGTTTAGATGAGTTATTTCGATCGTATCTGAGTGTGCTTTCAAGTCATCAGACTTCACTCCAAAACCATGGTTCTGACTTGTGATTTCACAACGTCCAGTTCTTAAATTCTTTACCGGATGATTGATGCCACGGTGTCCATGATGCATTTTGTAGGTCTTTACTCCGGCAGCCCGTGCAAGAATTTGGTGTCCGAGACAGATCCCAAATAAGGGCCTACCCATGTTTAAAACTTTCTGGGTGTTTTCGACCGCATAGTCCATCGGGGCTGGGTCACCTGGGCCATTAGAGAGAAAATAACCATCAGGCTTCCATTCCTCAATCTCTTCGAAGGGTGTCATTGCCGGATAGATCTTCAAATAACACCCACGAGCCACTAGACAAGACAGGATACTCCTTTTTACCCCAAAATCATAGACCGCCACTCGTACTTCAGCTTCCGGATCACCCAAGAGATAGGGTTGATCAGTGCTAACTTTACTTGCTAGCTCCAAACCATTCATGGAAGGTACCTGCTCAAGCATTTTTCCCAACTGGCCCTCATCAAGTATCTCAGATGAGATAATGGCATTCATCGCGCCTTTGCTTCGTATGTGCTGCACTATAGCCCGGGTATCCACGTCGCTGATTGCCACGAGGTTTTCATTCTCAAAATAATCCTGAATTGGCCGGTCAGCTCTGATACGGCTATAATTATTGGTAAAATTCTTACAAACAAAGCCGGAAATCTTAATATCCGAGGATTCAGTCTCGGTATCTTTAATGCCGTAATTCCCAATGTGAGCATTGGTCGCAATAAGTATCTGTCCATAATAGGAAGGATCGGTAAAAATCTCCTGATATCCGGTCATCCCAGTATTGAAACATATTTCGCCGGTTGTGGTCCCAATCTTACCAGCAGCTCTACCGTAAAATTTAGTCCCATCTTCTAGTAAGAGAATGGCGGCTTTTTGATCAGCGTTGAAATTCATGTCTGGATTGGTAAAAACAGGTGCAAATATAGAACTAATCCTTAATTGACTACTAGGAAGAGATCCTTAATCAAGGTCAATAAATAAAGAATTTGCTAAGATGTTACCCTGAACGAAAATCCGAAGCTAAAATCCTGCTGACAACGCCCCAAATCATTGATGGAGTCCGTTGAGTATGTTATTAAACTTTATGGCTATTTGGAATGAAGACCTCGCGGCAGGATCTACCTGGCATATTTCACCATCAATATTGCCGATAATTTGCAGAGGCCAACCGGAAATAACCGTGGGAGTGTAACTGCAGACCCCCATATGCTTTGTTTCTGCTGCCACGATCTGGCATAAAACACTTGAAATTATCGAGACAAGAAGATAAAGAGCAAGCTTAACCGAGAGTGTACCAGATCGACCTCCGCCTATTCTTCTTCTGAAACATCAACAGCTGTAGCAGCGGGAGCTGCAACTTCGGCTTTGGAGCCACCTGACCCTCTTCGGGTACGACGTCTTCGGCCTTTGCTTACTGTTTTACTGTTATCGTAGACTTTATTGAAGTCAACCAGCTCGATCAATGCCATTTCGGCACCATCACTAGCCCTAAACCCCGTCCGTATTACCCGGGTATATCCACCGGGACGATCACCTATGGCGGCGGAAACCGTACCAAAAAGCTCTTTGGTTGCTTCCTTATTTTGGAGATAAGAGAAAACCACCCGTCGGGAGTGGGTAGTATTAACCTTTGATTTCGTAATAATCGGCTCGATGTATTGTTTAAGCGCTTTGGCTTTAGCCAGTGTGGTGTTGATCCGTTTGTGCTCAATCAAGGCAATGGCCAAATTGGCTAATAAGGCACGCCGATGCCCTGTTTTTCTGCCAAGATGGTTAAATTTCTTCCCGTGTCTCATATGAATTTAGGATTTGTGATCTTCGCAACACCAGGGAGAATAGAACTCAACCCGGTTATTGCATAAAACTATTCTAATCTTGATCTAGTTGATATGGAGCTAAATCCATGCCGAAGGTCAATCCCTTAATGGCCAGTAGTTCCTCTATTTCAACCAGTGATTTTTTACCAAAGTTTCGAAATTTCAACAACTCATGCATCTCATATTGAACGAGTTCGCCTAAGGAGTTAATCTTCGCGGCTTTCAAACAATTATAAGCTCGAACAGACAAATCAAGATCTTCCAATGACGTTTTAAGCAGTTTCCTCATGTGCAGGATATGCTCATCTACAACCG
>JABDLW010000354.1 GCA_013001805.1 Saprospiraceae bacterium
GGTGTAGATCAGGTGATTGATGTTGTGGGCGGCGATCACCTAAATGAATCACTACAATGTCTCAGGAGTGAGGGGACTATTAGCATGATCGGCGTCATTTCCGGTACAATGGGGACTATTAATACCGGAATGGTCATGTCTAAGGCAGCAAAGATCCAGGGGGTTGAGACAGGGTCAAAGGAAATGTATCAGAGAATGTTAAGGTCAATGGAAGTTCACAAGGTAAGACCCGTGATCGATAAGGTTTTTCCCTTCTCGCAAGTTTTAGATGCTTTTTCATACCTAAAAGTAGGGACCAATCTTGGTAAAGTCTGCATCCGGATTAGTGAATCCAAATAGTATGGTACTAAGGAAAGCAATCGGCACGGCTTGCTTTGATCACTTAAATCATCCATGTGTCCAGTCACTCACTGCGCAAACTATCTACCGGATTAGTCATAGCTGCTCGTATACTCTGAATGCTGATCGTAATAACCGCGATGCTCAAGGCAATAATAGCAGCTAGCACAAAGATCCACCAACTTAAGTTGGATTTGTAAGCAAAATTTTCCAACCATTGACGTCCAAAATATAAAGAGAGTGGGATTGCAATGACAATCGAACCCAGAACTATGCTTAGAAAGTCCTTGGTCAGAACCATTACGATCGCATTGATACTCGCTCCGAGGACTTTTCTGATTCCAATTTCTTTGGTTCGGATAGATATCATATAGGAAGTAAGACCAAAAAGTCCCAAACAAGCTATAAATACGGCAAATAAGGCAAATGTTCCAATTATTTTACCCAGACGTTTATCCGCTTCGTATTGTGCATTGTATTGTTCGTCAAAAAAAAAGTATTGGAAGGGATTGTCGGTAAAAATCGAAGTCCAGGTTTTCTCGGTGTTTTCAATGATACTTTTCACCTGATCAGTAGAGGAAATGTTGTATTTGATTGTATAGTATAGCGGATCAGGTAAATGATTCCATAAAATCGTAGGTTCATATGCATGTCTCAGGGATTTATGGTGATAGTTTTCAAAAACATTGGCAATGGGTAATAGTCTTTCGTCAGACTGAAACCGCACCCGTTTACCGATGGCATCATCAGGGTTTGTGAAACCCAATAGTTTTAATGCTGCTCTGTTTATTGCTAATGCCCCATCATCGGCAGATGTCTCACGGGAAAAGTCTTTGCCAGCAATAATACTGATACCGTAGGTTCCAAAGAAATCCTCATCAATTCGATAAGAAGTAAAGCTGGCAGCCGTGTTCTCATCCGCACCGGCCATGCGTATTCCTCCCCGGCTATCCAAATCAAGATAATACTTACCTGGCACTGCGGATGAGGCACTTACTGATATGACACGGGGATCCTGTAGCAAAGTATTGCGGAACGCATCGAAGAGTTGACTTTGCACCGAATCGTTGTAGACAGATGGTGCATTGACTATAATTTTTTCTTCAATTGAAAACCCCAGATCCATATTTTTCATGTAATCCAATTGCCGGAAGATGATCATGGTGCTAATGATCAAAACAATAGAAGTAACATATTGAAATGTAACTAGTCCCAATCTAAACCAATCCGTGATGCCTCCCTTTGCACTTGACTTTAAAGTTTTAGCAGGTTTAAATCCAGATAGCACAAATGCAGGATACATACCTGAAATTAGCGTTCCAAGAATAAGCACCAGGAGGGTAGTGAGGAATAAAACTCCCGGGCTGTCAAAAATGGTCTCTACCTGCTTGCCGACCAGATTATCCATCAATGGCTGGCATAGAACAATAAGAAATAGAGCTAGTGCCAGCGCAATGAAATTAACCAGTGCGGACTCTATGAGAAATTGGTTTATTAATGACATTCTATTTGCGCCAATGACTTTACGTACACCTACCTCCTGTGCGCGTTCTTCGGCTCTGGCCGTAGATAAGTTAATATAATTAGCCCATGCAATAATTAGTATTAAAATCGCCATTAATAATAGAAAGGAAACGGTCTTGCCGTCGCCGTTTGATTCCATCTCATAGGGTAAGTTTGAATTTAAATGAATGCTTTGGAGTGGTTGAATTCCATAGTATACTTTATATTCTTCGCTTCCCTGCGAATTTAAATGACGGTCAGCAAAATCGTCTAGGTTTTGTTGGAATTCTTCCATGTCGGCACCTTCCTGAAGTTGCACATAAGTGTAAAAGTCATTCCACTCCCATTGGTTGGTTGGGTCACCGTTTGTGCTCGGAAAAGTGACAAAGGACACCAAAGCATTAAATTTGAAATGGCTGTTCTCAGGCACATCTTCGACAATACCTGTGATTTTCATGTCAACCTGGTTATTGACATTGATAGTTTTACCTATGGGACTTTCCACCCAGTCCGTTTCATGTCCCAAATAGCGCTGAGCCATGGACCGGGTGAGAATGATCGAAAAGGGTTCAACCAGTGCGTTAGTGGGATCTCCGTATAATATCTTATAGTCGAAAAGATCAAAAAAATTCGAATCGGTATAGTAGATTTTCTGTTCTTCAAATTGTTTTTCCCCATATCTAAAAACCGTCCTGCCATATTCCGGAGTGATCCTCACGTACTCCTCAACCTCGGGGTATTCCGCTTTAAGTGCCGGACCAACCGGAGCAGCATTCATTGCATCAGCATCATCCTGACCAGCGGGAGTGAAAAACTTGGCATGTAGACGATAGATGCGATCCCGGTCCTCGTGAAAATTATCATAACTGCGCTCGAAGGCTACATATTGCCAAATAAAAACTGCAGCCACGATTCCGAGAGCCAGACCTGCGATATTTAGTAAGGAGTAAAATTTCTTTCGGATTAATGTTCGAAATGCAATTTTAATATGATTTAGTAGCATAGGTGTTGGTGTTACAAGTTTCTATTCAGTATTTTCTTTTACTTGGCAAAAGAAAAACTGCATAGGTTTTTGTCATTTATTAGTTTGCACTCGTTCATAGCCATCACTTTGCCAGTTTAGTTTAGTAAAGCCCTTTTTAAAAAATTTTTCTAATCGCTCCTCAAGGCCTGCATGGGGTTATTTAGAGCTGCACGCATACTTTGGAAACTTACGGTAAGAAAGGCTATGACTAATGCAAGAAAAGCGGACAAAATGAATACTTCAATTCCAATATTAATTCGGTATGCAAAATTTTCCAGCCAGTTATTCATTACGTACCAGGCGAGGGGAGAGGCAATTAAAATGGAAATTAGAACAAGTTTGAGAAAATCAAGGGAAAGGAGTCGGACTATTCCCGGGACTGTTGCTCCGAGAATTTTTCGAATGCCAATTTCCTTAATGCGTCTTTCTGCCGTGAATGCTGCCAGCGCAAGTAAACCCAGGCAGGCAATAAAAATAGCTAGTGCGGTAAATATTTGAAAGATACGTCTCGTGGTGATTTCTTTTTCGTAGAGGCTGGCCCACTCCTGGTCTAAAAAGGCGTACCGGAACGGCACTTCAGGCTGCAATTCAGCCCATAATTTGCCCATCCGTTCGAGAGCACCGGTGACATTTTGGTTACTTACCCTGACCGTCACCTGATTATCAACGCCTGGATTAAAGCTTTTCTGATTGTGTACCAGAAACAGAGGAGAAATGACATGATGTAAAGACTGAAAGTGAAAATCTTTGACCACTCCGATCACAGTGTAAACATCATTTTGCCCTTCGATGCTATTGAGAAAACCATCATTAGACACCAATTTTTTGCCTACAGGCTCGTCCAGCTGCATTTCACGGACAGCTGCTTCATTGATTACTACGCTTAGTGTGTCCATAAAATCTTTGGAAAAACTTCTTCCCGCCACCATTTCCATTTGCATACACTCAATATAACCTTCATCAACGATGAGACCACTTCCGGTATTCATTTCAGTGGCTCCCTGTGGCTTAAATGACATTCCAAAATATTGTTCACCTGGTTGATTATTACAGCCACTGACCGCTTGTACTCCCGGAATTTTTGCAACCTCTTTCTTAAAAGTCTCACCTTCTTGAAATGTCATCCCACCGGCACCTTGCAAATTAATCAGACTCTCTTTGCTAAATCCCAGATCTTTATTTTGGGTAAACATCCACTGCTGATATACCAGAATACTACAAATAATCAGAAAGACAGATATCCCAAATTGAAATACTACCAAAGCATTGCGAAGGCCAGCTCCTTTGGTGCGTTGCATGATCTTACCTTGCAAGACATCTACCGGTTTAAATCCGGACAGAGCAAACGCCGGGTAGCTTCCGGCCAATAATCCAGCTATGATGCTGAGTCCAAATAGAATAAACAGGAATTCAAATTGCCAAAGCTTTGACAGGAGGAAGGATTTACCAGTCAATGTATTAAAACCGGGCAGCACCAGTGCAGCGATAGACCAGGCAATCGCCCCGGAAAACAAGCTAATAATGATCGCCTCCAATAGAAATTGTTTGGCTATTTGACTGCGATCTGATCCCAGTGTTTTCCTGATTCCTACTTCCCGGGCCCGACCAGCCGATCTGGCAGTTGCCAGATTCATGAAATTAATACAAGCGATGATCAGAATTAGCGCAGCGATCGCCACAAAGAAATATATTCTGGACCGCGATCCCGGGGGTTTTATTTCTCCTTCCAGATTTGAATCGAGATAAATGTTTGGAAGATGTTGCAGAAAATACCGGTAGCCATTACCCTGCTTCTGATATTCCGCATAATCGACGCCAAATTGAGTAAGGACCGGCCCCGATGCATATTTACTTACCAACCCGGGAAATTGTTTTTCTATATCCACCGCATCAGTACCGGGCACCAATTTCAAATAAGTGTAAGCCGAAAAGTTGAGATAGTTGGGCGTACTTAAAAATTGGCCCAATGATGTGGCAGAGGTCAGTGTATTAAATTTTAAGTGAGAGTTTTCAGGTATATCGGGACATACTCCAGTTACGGTAAGTGAATTCTGTGGCTGAGGAAATTCTAATCTTTGTCCAATGGCACTATTGTTACCAAAGAGTTTTTTTGCGGTACTTGCAGTGAGAACCACGCTGTTGGGTTTGGTCAGGGCTGTTTTAATGTCACCATCCAATAGCGTAAAACCAAAGAAATCGAAAAAATTCGAGTCAGCCCACATATTGTGCTGTTCCTCATAAGGTTGATCATTCACCCTGTACAACATGTTATTGCCCTGGAAATAAAACAGCCGACATGCGTCTTCGATACCGGCAAGATCCGCTTTGACTGAGCTGGCATAGGACTGTGGGATTATGGCATATTCTCTCGATCTGCCGGGATATTTTCTTTCCAATGACATCCGGTAAATCCTGTCACCATCGGGATAAAATCGATCGTAACTTATTTCATCCTGAACATAGGTGACAATGAGCATGACCGATGCCAGGCCGATACCCAGGCCAATGATATTGACAATACTGTAGTTTTTATTTCGCCATAAATTTCGCCAGGCTATTTTTAAGAAATTTGTTAGCATGATTTGAAATTTTTAGCGGGTGATCATGATTACAGACTGCTTTCATTACGGCGAATGTGAGCTTCGCCAATGATTATTCCTTTCTGAACAGAGGGAGAACCATCATAGGTGACCGTTGCTTCACCAAAGGCCGTCACTTTAAGGTATTCTGAAACGTTGAGTTTAAAATTGCTCTCGCCATATGCGCGGATTCTCGTGACATCATTTTTAATATTACTCGCCTTTATTCTACTCTCGCCATATGCAACATAACTTTGGTGACGAACGATTCCTTCGTCGATTTGTAGATCGCCCTCACCGTAAATTGTAGCACGAAACTCATCGACAAGCATTGATGTGATATGGACATCAGATTCGCCATAGATCTTCAATTGGAAATCTTCCCGTTGTATCGGGCTAACACAATCGACATTCTCCTCACCCCTTACGGACAGGGACTTTAGAATTCTATAGGTGATATTTACCTTGGCCATGGCACCCTGGTACATAGGTTGTTTTCCCTGCCAGTTGCTCTGTTTAACCCTTCGCGATTTCGGAATCACCTTAGCGTCATCCAGGTAAATTCGTAACGTCTTGCCTTGCACTTTCACATTAATTTTATCCTGTGAAATACTACTGGATATTATCTCTACGGACGTTTCATGCCCCTCTATCAGATTTGCCGCAATATGAGGACTGATAATGACTTTATCAAAGTCAGCAACAGGAATCTGTGTTAATTCCTGCGCCGGTAAGCAGAAACCTACATGTAAGAATAATGTAATGAGATAAATTGAATTGATTTGCATATTTCAGTGTTGATTTCATTTCACTTCAGATACGAAATGGCTTGCCGTTTTCACTCTCCCGGTAACAATTCAATCGGCCTTAATAAAGCCATCCCACAATTCGATGACCCGGTTACCATACTTTACATTGTTTTCATCATGAGTCACCTGGATAATGGTGATTCCTTCGCGATGTAGTTCAGCCAATGTATCCATAATCACTTTGCCCTGGGAGGAATGCAGGTTCCCTGTGGGCTCATCCGCTAGTAGTAATTTGGGCTTACCCACCACAGCTCTAGCCACTCCCACTAGCTGTTGTTGGCCACCAGACAATTGATGTGGGAACAGATCTTTTTTTGCCACAATGTTAAAACGATCTAGAATGTCGGCAACAATAGCACGGCGCTGTGAGCGGTTAATTTTTTTATATAAAAGAGGCGTTTCAATATTTTCATATACTGTGAGATCATCAATGAGGTGATAAGCTTGAAATATGAATCCGATGTAATGCTTGTGCAAGTCTGTCCTTTTACGCTCATTAAATTTGTGAACTGGTTCGTCAAAAAAGTAGTACTCGCCATTATTGGGTTCATCCAGCATCCCAATAATATTCATTAAGGTAGTTTTTCCCGACCCGCTGGGACCCATAACAGAAACAAATTCGCCCTCGGTAATTTCCAGAGAAATGTTGCGTAGAACCCAGGCTTTTTGTGGGCCTTGTTTGTAATATCGTTCGATATTTTTTAGTACAATCAAAATGTAAATTTTAAAATATTACAAATATTGATTTGTATGGCATGTCAGACAGACTCGTTCTGTAAAGGTTACATACCCGATATGATGTGCTCCTTCCCCAAAGTTGTGGATCAACGATGAGTTGAAGGCTATAAAAACTGTCGTACAACATTTTCGGTTACAATCTGCCCATCCAGCATTCTGACAATACGGTTGGCAAATTCAGCACAATACTGCGAGTGTGTTACCATAGCTATGGTGGTGCCGGCCGCATTTAATTCTGCCATCAATCGCATCACTTCGTCTCCGTTTGCACTATCGAGGTTACCGGTAGGCTCATCTGCCAGTATCAATTTCGGATTATTCACAATAGCCCGGGCAACCGCCACTCGCTGCTGTTGACCTCCGGATAACTGCTGTGGGAAGTGATTACGACGATGCATCATTTTCATGTCCTCCAACAATTCTTCCACCCGGCTTTTTCGCTCAGCTGAAGGTGTATTTGTGTAGAGCATGGGTAATTCCACATTCTCAAAAACCGTGAGTTCGTCGATAAGGTTAAAGCTTTGGAATACAAAACCTAAATTATGCTTTCGAACATTGGATCTTTTTCTCTCCGGCAATCCTCCCACTTCCTGCTCCAGAAAGTAGTAGTGCCCGGAAGTAGGACTGTCAATCATGCCCAATACATTTAATAAGGTCGATTTTCCGCATCCTGAAGGACCCATTATGGCAACAAATTCTCCTTCATTTATTTGAATATCTACTTCGTTTAGTGCGGTAGTTTCAACATCCTCGGTTTGGTAGATTTTAACGAGTTTTTCTGTTCTGATCATTGTTTTAAATTATTATAATTTAATAGTTCGTGTACTTAATAGTGCAGAATACATGTCATCCTCATTTGTAATTCTTCTTTCGCCTCCGGCCTGTCCAGCTTGGCCTGCCAGATGGACGGGGCAAACTTTTGTGGGGCAGTAGACTCCCCATCCGCTGCACGCGGTTCTTTTCGCTTCGAGGTGCACTGCACCTCGCCCGTTTGCATTGCAACCGGATCGCTCAAGAACACTCGCCTGCGAACCACTAGGCTGGAAGGAGACCTTTTCCAAAGGTCTTTGGTCGGTCCCTGCTCTTGCGTTATGTGGCACTGGTTATCATTGGTTTAGTTTTTTCAATCTTTCCATTTTATCCA
>JABDLW010000356.1 GCA_013001805.1 Saprospiraceae bacterium
CAGTTTTACCTCCCCGGAGCCACAGACCGGCTCGGGCATATCCAGTAGGCTAACATTTCCCGGACCTTTTGCATGTTTTACCACTGCTTGCATAGGTGGTTTATCGTTTTAATATTCGCAGAGCAGCGTTAACAATTTCTGTTGCCTTTAATCCAAATTTGTCCATTAATTCCTGAGCCTGTCCCGATTCACCAAATACATCGCGCATGCCGATGCGCTCAATGAAAGTGGGATGGTGCAGTGATGCGATACCAGCCACGGCTTCTCCCAATCCACCGATAATGGAGTGTTCTTCAGCGGTGACGATACCCTTGGTCTCACGGGCCGCACTGATCACCGCTTTCTCGTCCAGTGGTTTGATTGAAGGCATGTGAATAATCCGGGTGCTTATTCCTTTTTGGTGCAAGTTCTTTCCGGCCTGCAGGACTTCACTCACCATGATACCGGTCGAAATCAGAGTTATATCATTTCCATCCTGCAGTATTTTTGCCTTTCCAATAACCACCGGCCCATGTATTTCGTCAATAACCGGATAAGCATCGCGACCAAACCTGAGATACACCGGACCGTGATGATTTGCCGCCAATTTAGTCACCATTTTAGCTTCTTCATAGTCGCCGGGCACTAAAATAGTAAGATTGGGAAAAGACCGGGTGATGGCAATATCTTCATTAGCCTGATGTGAGGCTCCATCTCCACCGGTCGTAATGCCGCAATGGGTGGCACCTATTTTTACATTAGCTTGCGGATAGGCGATTGAATTCCGCAATTGATCTCCGGCGCGACAAGTGGCAAATACACCAAATGTGGATGCAAAGGGTATGAAACCTTCCAATGCCATACCCGCTGCCACCGATAGCATATTTTGTTCTTGCACACCACAGTTGAAGAATCGATCTGGATAAATTGCCTGAAAATCACAAGTTTGGGTGGCCTTAGCTACATCAGCGTCAAGGACGACCAGATTTGGAATTACAGCGCCCAGCTCGATCAAGGCATCGGCATATCCCTGTCGTGTTTTCTTTAGATTATACATGATCTAACTCTTTCATGGCTGCATCAAATTCTTCCTTTACCGGAGGCATGCCATGCCATTCTACTTTATTTTCCATAAATGAAACACCTTTTCCTTTGATAGTATTGGCGATGATCACGACGGGTTGAGAAGCTTTTTTTGCCCGGTTAACCGCTGCAACGATTTGTCCATAGTCATGGCCGTCAATACTATGTACCTGCCAGCCGAAACTCTCCCATTTTGGAGCGAGCGGATCCAAAGGCATAATATCTTCCGAGTTTCCATCTGTCTGGAGATAGTTACGATCCACGATGGCGATGAGATTGTCCAATTTGTACTTGTTAGCAAACATCGCGGCTTCCCATACCTGACCCTCCTGGATTTCTCCATCACCGCAGAGTACATAATAGTATTGATTTTCCTTTTTCAGTTTGGCAGCCAAAGCCATACCGGCTGCCGTAGAAATACCCAGTCCTAATGTGCCGGTGGAAGCCTCGATTCCTGGTGTTTTGGGTTGAAAGGGATGTCCCTGAAGGTGAGACCCCGGCCGGCGAAAAGTTTGGAGGTCTTCCTGCGGAAAATAACCACAATCGGCAAGGACAGCATAAATGACTGGTGTGCAATGGCCCTTTGATAGTATGAAGCGATCCCGTTTTTTCCAGGCGGGATTTTTTGGATCGTGTACCATAAGGTGATAATAAAGAGCAACGAGGAGATCTGCGGATCCCAGACTGCCTCCGATATGTCCGGAATTGGCTTCGAATACCATGGTCAGAATATTCCGTCTGATTTCCACTGATTTACGCGCTAATTGTGCTATCTCTTCTGTACTTATTTCAGCCATTGGTTGCTTTAAAAGATTGGGTCAATTTTTACCTGGTGAATCGTCACGTCAGAATTATGGGGCACTATACAGAGGGATCCGGATGAGTAGTCACCTTTCTCGGTGCCCTCCAAGTTCCATTCTGCTGGTTCTTCCTGGCCATCTAACCATTGTTTGAACTTATAGACGGTATTCCCATTTTCTACGTTCCTAACCTGGGATTTTACCCAGATAATCCTGTTCTTTTTAATGGAGTTGAAACCGGATGCATAGATTGGAGGCTTATCCGGATTTTTACCGTCAAAGAGAATTCGCCAATGACAACTGTCTGATTTTTCTTTTAACAAAAATTCACCCTGAGCCCCCAGCGGATACCATTTACGTCGTGGTTGGTTACCATCCTCGTGATGGCCCCGCCAATGCATCGCTATGCCAAAATGAGAAACATTATAGGTAGGAGGGCCTGGTTGCGACGGAGTCCAGTCATGGACGGTCAGTTTTACCAAAGCCTCATAATTCTGCCAACTTGTATCTCCTATGCAAAATACCCTGTCGTAGTAGGGCTCTACAGTCCTTACTCCCTCCTTGGTCAAATTCCAATTCCCATCAACGACCTGGATCACATCTTGTAGATTGTCCACTACGGTGAAATCCACCTCATAAGGTATGGGCCATTTTGCCTCCTTACTAATTTGCAGGAAAACTGTATCGTTTACTTGTCGGGAACCGGAGATGACCGAGATAATCAATCTGTTTTCTCCCTCTTCCAGTGTGGTCAATGCCAGATCGAGATTAAAATCACCCGCTTTTGCTAATCTATGTAAATCCGGACCAAGCTGGAAAGGCTGGGCTGGCCGGTTGTTAAGGATATAAAAACATTCCGTAACACTATCTTTGGAACTGACGTTACCTACGATATTAATCCAGCGTTGTGATATGCCCAAATGACCAAATCGTTGATGGCGCCCATACCAGATATCTATCTTCAACCCGATATTTTGATTCGGACTGTTTTGCTCGCTCAGACAGGGAAGTTCCGGATCATCAGTTGCAAGGCTTGTGAAGGCAAATGCGATAATAATACTGACAAATAGCATTGCCCAATTATTTCATATTATTTATGTGCTCCAGGGCAAGACTCAACGCGTGGGTTCCCTTTCTGCTATGACCCTGGGCTTCCACAGCTTTATAGAGTTGATGTACAAGTGCCAATCCCGGTAAACTAATGTTCATCCTCCTGGCTTCGTCAAGCGCAATTTCCATGTCCTTTACGAAATGTTCAACATAAAAACCAGGATCAAAATTTCGTTGTACCACTCTTGGGGCAAGATTCGTCAGCGACCAACAACCAGCAGCGCCACCCGAAATGGCTTCCAGCATGGTATTGAGATCAAGACCTGCTTTTTGCGCGTAGAGTAAGCTTTCACACACGCCGATCATGGTGCCAGCGATGGTGATTTGATTGCACATTTTCGTGTGTTGACCGGATCCGGCTTTTCCTTCAAACACAATATTTTTGCCCATGATTTCTAACAATGGCATGACTTCATCCACGTCCTTTTTGTCACCACCTACCATAATTGACAATGTGCCGTTCCTGGCCCCGACGTCACCACCGGAAACCGGGGCATCCACGGAACCCACCGACATGTTCTTTGCCGTGTTATAGATCCTTTTCGCAAGACTGGGAGCGGTGGTTGTCATGTCAACTACTACACTTCCGGGTTTTGCTTCCTTAAAAATACCTTCATTACCAAAATAAACTTCCTCTACGTCCTGTGGAAATCCTACAATGGTGAAAACGATATCCGCTTGACCAGCCACCTGAGCGGGACTATCACACCAGTTTGCCCCTGCCTCCAGTAAGGCAGCAGCCTTTTCTTTGGTTCGATTGTAAACTGAAAGATCGTGACCTTTTTTAAGCAAGTGGCCAGCCATTGAGATGCCCATTACTCCGGTACCAATCCATCCGATTTTTTTAATTTTTGCCATGGAGATTTTACAATTGATTTTAAGCCGCAGATCGCATCAATAAAATGCTTTCTATTTCTCAGGGGCTTATTTTAATTCTTGATTTTTGTGAAATAATTTGATCGTCGATTAACTAATAATAGTTCGTGTACTTAATAGTGGAGAATACATGTCATCCTCATTTGTAATTCTTCTTTCGCCTCCGGCGGGGCAAACTTTTGGCAGCAAAAGTTTGACAAAACTGCCAGACTGCTCTGGGCTCCCCATCCGCTGAACGCGGTTCTTCTCGCTTCGAGGTGCACTGCACCTCGCCCGTTTGCTTTACAACCGGATCGCTCAAGAACAGTCTCACTAGGTGTTCTTCCGCTACACCCTATAAACTCACCAGTTGTGCAGTTCTTCGCTCTTAGGCTCAAAGTCCCGCTAAGATGCGGTCGCTTCTCTATGGTTCTTTTTGGCTCGGACAGTATAGGGCGTGGCCACTTCAGAACACCAAGTGTGACACTCGCCTGCGAACCACTAGGCTGGAAGGAGACCTTTTCCAAAGGTCTTTGGTCGGTCCCTGCTCTTGCGTTATGTGGCACTGGTTATCATTGGTTTAGTTTTTTCAATCTTTCCATTTTATCCA
>JABDLW010000357.1 GCA_013001805.1 Saprospiraceae bacterium
GTCTATGCTTTATGTGCATATTTGCTCTATTTAAATGAAATTGTTCCACAGGGCACAACTATGAGTGCCGAGACTCTTCCAAAAGTGAAGATGCCGGCTCGGGATCGATTTGTCCGGGACAACCGCAAAGGAGGCACTGAGATCCACTAAATCAAATCCCTGGAAGTTATCTGCTCAGACCTACTACAAACATTGTTTTTTATTCATTTTTTTAAGCTACTAATTCACCGAAATATGGGGCAATAGATTGACTAAATCATGCTACCAGTGAACGCATGGTACAGCGCATATCACTCTTGCCCTATTGACAAGATCATTGCAATCCATTTTAAGAAGGAGCTGCATGATTAAAATTAAATCCAGGCTACATACTCATTTTCTGTGTACAAAAACCGAGAGAAAATCTTGACATTCTCAAGAGGAGGTAACCTTAGTGCCCAAGCATAGGCCAGGCATTTTTCATAGCTAACTAACAACTTCAGTTGGAAACTAAAATGGTCTATTCCACCTCAATAATTACTTCGACTTCGATCGCAATATTACTGGGTAAGGAACCCATCCCGACAGCTGAACGAGCATGTTTTCCGCGGTCTCCGAATACCTCAACCATCAGGTCTGAGTATCCGTTCACCACTTTGGGCTGATCCCGAAAATCGGGAACACAATTGACCATTCCCAAAACTTTGATCACGCGTTTCACTTTATTGAGATTACCAATTTCAGCTTTCAAAGAGGCCAAAGACTGAATGGCCGTTAGTCTTCCGGCTTCATAACCTTCTTCTATGGTCAAATCAGCACCCACCTTGCCTTCGATATAGGTTCCGTCCGGTTTCAGGGGGCCCTTTCCGGATAAATAGACAAGATTGCCGGTTCTTACCGAGTTTACGTAATTGGCAACAGGAGCTGAAACTTCAGGTAATTCTATGCCCAATTCTTTTAATTTTGCTTCCGGGTCAAAATCACCCATTTGAGCGTTTACTACTTCCACATTATCCGATTTTGGTGCGTTGTTACAGGCAAGAAGTGCCGTAGCAATGATGCAATAAAAAATATATTTCATTCTAATTACTTTGCAAAAGTTTATTTAATATTATTCGACGTCCGTTGATAAGATTTCTTTAATTCTCGAGGCAACAATTCGTTCTTCACCGGGATTCATCATCCAGGTAGTGATACCAAGAGATTCATTATTACCGACGGTTTGTATTGATGGATGCCCCATGCGCAGCTTCTCCCGCACTGCATTGCCATCCATTTTTATCTTGTTCTGGTCCCAGCTTACCTTCAGTGACGGAACGTGATTAGCTATTTCGGGAACATGGATTTCAGCCATTACACCGTCAACGGATGCCACCGTATCGTGAATATGCTCAATTTGACCCTTCCACAATTTCCAATCCGCTTCATGATCACGCGTAAGGAAATTTTCCAAAGCTGCCAACATACCCAGCGTTTCCTCCTTATTAACCTTCATTCCCCTACCCACCGTATCACCTCTCGGTGCGGCACTTAATCTGGCCGCGGCGATCAAATCTTTTTTGCCCAACAAAAGTCCGGCACTCTGGGGCCCCCTCAATCCTTTTCCGCCAGAGAAACATACCAGGTCAAATCCCATTTTTGTGTACTTAAAAAGATTTTCTTTCGGTGGTACATCTGCGGCGCAATCGATCATAGTTGGCACTCCATGTTTTTTACCAATCGCCACAAATTCATCGTATTTGACGTGACCATCCGGGTTGCCATAATTCAGGAACCAAAGCATAGCGGTTTTATCATTAATGGCATTCTCGAGTTCAGCAGCGGTTTCTACTTCCACCAATTTTACACCGCAATTACGCAATGCATGGGCATAACCAATGTGATGCGATTTTTGCAGAATGACCTCGTTTTTGAGGTCTGCTATATCATCCGGTATTTTAGCAGCTTTTTTAGGATCAAGACCACTCATTACTCCTGCCAGCCCCAGGGTAATCGCAGAAAAGCATCCTGCAGTGACTGTAGCAGCTTCACAGTCCAGAAGTTCAGCAATACGCTCACCCACCCTATCCTGAAGGTCATCGATATTTACATACTGGTTGGATGCGTAATTAATGGCTTGAACTGTTTCTTCCCGCATTAAACATCCCGACATCGCAGTATAGGTACCTGCCGCATTAATAAATGTGCGCACACCAAGTTCCTTAAAATAATCACGATACATTTTATCGGCCACGACATTACCGGTAACGCCACTTTTTCCTAACAAATGATTTCCTCCGATAAAACCTCCCAATAAAGGCAGTGCCGATAAATTTTTTAATAAAGTCCGTCTGTTTATCATGATTTTTTCTTTTTAATTAATAAAAATACCAATGGGGTTATGGTTCAATATGCTTAAGCAGCAATGTGCTCTCTTCTTCGAAATAATTCGAGCTCTCGATAAATCAACCTAAATATACGCGAAGACCTTTTCTATCTATTGCAATATTCAGTCACCCGTTATAAGACTTCGGCTAAGCTTGCCCTGAGCTTGCCGAAGGAGGGAGAGGGGATCAATCTACAGCAGCTATGCAATCCATTTCTACGAGCGAGTCACCGGGTACACCACCATAAGTTGCCACGGTTGTCCGCACTGGTGGATTGGGACCAAATCTACCCCGGAACACTTTATTCATTCCATGGTAATCGGCTAAATCAGCGAGATAGACATTTACTTTCAGTACCTTATCCATTGACGAGCCGTTTTTCTCCAGTTCCTTTTGCAGCTCATTTAGGACATGGTCGGTGTGCGAAGTAATGTCACCGTCAAAATGGGCGCCTTTCCCGGCAATATATAATGTGTTGCCATGCTTTACCGCTCCTGAAAATAAAGGTACATCCTGATCGTAAACAATATCTCCCACGACTTTTTTGCTTGTACTATTTCCGGTTGCGGCTTTTGCCACTCCAACACCAAAAATTGCTGCCAGTGAGACACCTAATTTCTTAAATACTGATCTTCTATTTGCCATACTAAATTAATTATTAAAAAAATAAAAATTTCGTCCTTGAATCGTGTTATTTCTCGACTTACTAAATCCCGGCCAAACTTCATTCTGAGCTTGTCGAAACCTGAACCTGCCGATTGCTATCTTGAGCTTGTCGAAGGTACCTGTACTGAGCATTGTCGAAAGGGTTACCATGTCCTTTTTTCAAGCAATTTCTGTATTTCTTCTTTCGCTACTGGTAACTCATCGATGTGATCTTCCAGCCATCCGGAAAAATCTTTTTCGATGTCATCGGTCCATTTCCGGTCAATCTCTCCCGGTGTATATTTTCCTTCTTTAAGCCGGCTATGGCCAAACATATCACGGAGCCGCACGATTTCTGATGTAGTCACCACCTTCTCTGCCAGATGCGCCGGTATAAAAACGACTCCCTCGCTTCTGGCAAGGACCACATCTCCGGGTAGGACGATGGCCTGCCCAATGCGCAACGGAACATTAAGGCCGCTCAACATCATCTCCTGAATATAGGAAGGATGCCAGTCACGAACAAATGCATTGAATCCTTCAATTGCTTTTAAGCCCTCGAGATCCCGGGCAGAGCCGTCAAAAATGACGCCATTGCCTGATTTAGCGTAAATCGCATTACCCAGATTATCCCCGATCAGTGTCCCGTCCTTAATTTTTCCGAAACCATCAGCCACATATACATCACCGGAGCTCAGCATATCAATAGGCCAGCTATTGGGGCTTCCAATGCGACCTTCAGCCTTTCCCCGTTCTTTGATCTGATCATTGATATCCGGCCGGTTGGGCATATATTGAGCCGTGAGTGCCCGGCCTACAATTGGTGTGTTCTCATGAATCATCTTCCAGCCACCATCAAACTGATTGTGGTACCCCTCTCCCCTCAATACACCCCAAGCCTCTTCCGTTGACACGAGTTTCATGCGATCTAAAAGACCATCCGGCACATTAGGTCGACCAT
>JABDLW010000183.1 GCA_013001805.1 Saprospiraceae bacterium
GATGCTGATAAACCGCATTGGTCTGATAACGATCTTTTATAGACGGGAAGAGGTCAAGTAGATGGGAAGAATGTAACCGGAATTATTCAAACCCATGTGGTTTTCTATACTTATTCTTATTCTTCACGAATCGCTTCTGCCGGATGGGCTGTAGCGGCTCGTAAAGATTGAGAGCTAATGGTTAAGAAAGCTATGAGCATAACCAATATGCCACTTGAAATAGTCACCCACCAGGGAAAATCTATTCGATAAGCAAATTCAGCTAGCCAGTCTTTTACCAGAAACCAGGTAAGAGGAGTTGCAATGAGCAATGCCACACCAATGAGCTTAATAAAATCTTTGGCCATCATTGCCAAAATCTGACCAATCGATGCTCCCAGGACTTTTCTAATTCCGATTTCCTTAAAGCGCTGCTGGGTTAAAAGAGCTGTCAAGCCAAATAGGCCAAAGCAAGAGATGAAGATGGCAAGTCCGGCGAAGATCCCAATCATTTTCGAGAGTCGTCTCTCCGCAATATAGGCCTCATTGATCGTCTCATCCAAAAAAGAGTATTCAAATACTTTTTCTGGAAATGCTTCTTTCCATTTAGCTTCGATGAATTTTAGCGTCTCGGGAATATCGGCATTTTGTAGTCTCACACCAAAATATCCAAAGGATCCAGGACGTACTTCCATAACCAGAGGATCCACCTCACTTCTCAAGTCAGCATAATTAAAGTCTTTTAAGACACCCACAACCGATCCCTCTTTTCCTTCCAAAGTCATTTGCTTACCCAAAGCATCTTGAGGATCTGTCCACCCCAGTGCTTTTACCGCTTGTTCATTTACCATAAAAGAGCTGATATGATCCGTGCCAAAGGATTGATCGAAGTCCCTCCCCGCCACTAATGTCAAATCGTAAGTCTCCACGTAATCATAATCAACAGCCAGGATTCGGGCAAAGAAATTGTCCTCCTGCGTAACATGCTCATTCCAAACATTACGAGCTACGGCACCTAAACCGGGAGGTCGATAGCATTGTGTCACAGCTCTTATGTTTGAATGAGCGAGAAGGCTTTCATCAAAAGAATTCATGCGAGCTCGAATATTGGCATCTCCGGGCCGGAAAACGGCATTGATATTATTCCCACTATTAATTGGGAGACTTAATTGCAAATCCTCGTGAAATCCCAGTGGCTTTTCCTTCAAGTACTTCAATTGTAGGAATAGAATGGCCGCTCCGCCGATAAATCCGATCGCAGCTATAAACTGCAAGGTAATGAGACCTTGCCTCAACCAATTATTCCACGATTGACCAGATGTTGTAGTCCGACCTTTTAGTATCGAAACGGCCTTAAATCCACTGATGAAGAATGCAGGATATAATCCTGCTAATATCCCAGTGATGATAAACACCAGAAAAAATAAACTTAAGATTC
Organism: Saprospiraceae bacterium; assembly: GCA_013001805.1. Taxonomy (GTDB): domain Bacteria; phylum Bacteroidota; class Bacteroidia; order Chitinophagales; family Saprospiraceae; genus JABDMH01. The sequence continues at coordinate 1,418 of JABDLW010000183.1, forward strand.
CTGCATCAGAAAAAGGAAAGGGTATCTCTGTATTGGTAAGATCATTCAAATAGGGTAGAGAAAAATATGCAATGGATAAGGAAATGATAAAAGCAATAAAACTAAGTAGCAGCGATTCACCTAAAAACTGTAAGATTAAGAATTGTCGTTGTGCACCCAGGACTTTCCTCACCCCGACCTCCTTGGCCCTGGCCATGGAACTGGCAGTAGCTAAATTCACAAAATTGATGCAGGCTATCGCCAATGTGAGTAATCCTACCAGAATAAAGAGATAGAGATATCCCCGATTGCCCGGAGGTTTTGGTCCACCCTCCGGTGACTCCAGGTGAATAGAACTTACGGGTAGTAGTGAGAAAGATTGCTTGTCCCGGAAACGTTCGTCTCCCTTTTCCTGCAGAAAAGCAGCAAATTTTTTATTGACAATCTCGTAATTCTGGTTTGATTTTAACTTCACGTACGTATAAGAATGCGTCGCTATCCAGTTGTTCTCAAGTACCTGTTGAGTTAATTCCCTGGTATGTTGAGGCTCTACCATAATCATCGTTGAGTAGGGCAAGAGCATGGTGAATTCCAGATGTGAATTATCCGGCCAGGCCTTGACAACACCACTGATTTGAAAACCGTCTTCGCCCGCTAGCTGTATTGCATTTCCGATAACATCTGTGGTGCCAAAAAGCTGCAATGCCGTAACATCTGAAAGCACCACAGACGCTGGCCGGTGTAAGGCAGATCGAGGATCACCATGAATGAAGTCGAATTTGAAAACTTTCGTAGCGGTGGAATCAACAAAGAACACATTTTCCAGCTCGAATTGTGACTGGTCTTCAGGAATCTTAATGCTCAAATCCCGCTCGTAGAATCTGGCTACAGATTCTACCTCCGGAAAATAGTCTCTAATTGCTGGTCCGATGGTGGGAGGGATGCGACCACTATTGATCTCTTCTTGCAAGTTAATTCGGTACTCTACCCGGTAAAGTCGTTCGCCATCGCTATGAAATCTGTCGTAGTTAAATTCATGCTCACAGTAAATAAGGGTTAAGAAAAAGCAGGCCATACCCAAAGCCAGCCCAAATATGTTGATAAATGAAAAAACTCTTTTCTTCCATAAATTCCGCAGAGCTAACTTGATAAGATTTGTCAACATGTCCCTTCAGTGATATGCTTCAAGGTCGTTCAAATGTAAGGAAATATGTACCTGAATTAAACTGTTGCTGTACAGATCTAGACAAAGAGCTCTGCCAGTTCGAGTAAAGGATGAGTTAATCTGATCTGAGGCGATAGATCGCAACCAGATGACCGAATAGTACCATTGGAACAACTATGCCCGGCAACCAGACAAAAGGAAAATAAAATATTGCAAAATTTGGTTGGTCGAATGAAAATTGTTGGATCACAGAAGGAGCCGAAAGTAAACCGGTGATGACCACTTGCAGAACAAGAAGCAGACAAAGGATATTCCAGGTCAGAATGGTCTTTCGTCCCATTTTGTTTTTGCGAAATCCGAAATAGCCCACTAGTGGCGCCGATAGACCAGCCAGTATATCAAAATTTCTCCCTTCAAATGTCATGGATTCAGGTAGAGTTGCATGGATGAATAAGAGTAAAAGTACAATCTCAACAAATACCCGGATGGTATGCAAATATGTATAGTGTTCCAGATTAATCTGCTGAATAAATGATTTTCCTCTTCGAGTAAAAAAAGTAATTAACATTAGAATTAAGGCAGGAGAAATCAGCAATATCATGCGCGGCGGTGTACTGTCCGTTTTCAGGAAAAATCCAGCGAAACCCAAAAGAGCCTGAGCAGTCATCGCCAAGATGATCAGAACGAGTGCTAATTTCTTATTCCCAGTGGCTATTTGGAACAGAACAATGGTGACCAAAGTAGTTACTACGAATATGATTGAGACATACATAGGTAAAGTTGGAATCATGTCTTTATAGTTGTATATACATGTATAATTTTAAAAAAAGTGTCTTCTCAATTTAGGTCGCTTGATCTAATTGCCTGAGTGATGTGATCCAGCTGCTGAATGTTATACTCGCCCAGGAGAGATTGAACTTTTTCATGAATCTCCTGCCAAACGGGTGAAATCTTCTCAAGAAATGCTGCTCCCTTAGCCGTCAATCTCCACTCAGAATTTCTGGGATCTGCACCTTTTCTTACGGTGATTAGTCGGCGAGTCTGTAACCGTTTAACGTCTCTACTTATGGTAGATG
>JABDLW010000378.1 GCA_013001805.1 Saprospiraceae bacterium
CTATAGGTACACGCCCTAACATTGACCTGCTGAAATTGGCAGGAGTGCAATGCAGTCGCGGTGTTTTAGTCAACGAATATCTACAAACCAGTGATCCACATATTTTTGCTATCGGCGAGATTGCTGAGTTTCATGAAAAGTTATACGGTATTACTGCTGCAGCAGAGCAGCAAGCAGATTCTCTTGCGAAATATATGTCAGGAGATTGGAGTAGCATTTATTCCGGTTCAGTTATCATGAATATTTTAAAGTTTGAAGATCTGGATATTTGCAGCATTGGTGACATTTTTGTTCCAGCGAATGATGTTACATACGAAGAAGTGGTTTTTACAGATTTAAGTCTGAGATACTATAAGAAGTGTATTGTTCGGCATGACCGCCTGATTGGAGCCATCCTAATTGGCGATAAATCTGAATTCGCTGAATTCAGAATGATGATCGAAGATCGAATTGAGTTGTCGGAAAAAAGGACCGAATTACTGAGATCACAAACGGGCAAGCAGGAAGTTATTGGCAGATTAGTATGTTCTTGCAATCATGTAGGAGCAGGCAATTTGCAGGAAGCAATAAACGCCGGTTGTGCTGATTTCAATGAACTTTGTAACGAAACGGGAGCAGGTTTGGGTTGCGGAAGTTGTAAACCCGAGGTTATGGATATTTTCAAAGAAAGGCAAAAGAAAGGTAAAAATGCTACCGAATTTACAACGTATACTTATTAAGGGTGGAGTCATGTCACCCAGTGAGCTGAATCAAGTTATCGAAATGGCTGAATTAATGGGATTGGATTCCATTCACTTTGGCTCCAGGCAGGATATTCTATTTCCCGGCATAGATAACACTAAGAATGTGAAAGGGCTTTTTCCCTCGATTAACCTTGGTCACGTGACAAATCGCAAGTTCCAGAATATTGTGAGTTCATATGTATCTGCTGATATTTTTCCAGCCACATCCTGGTTGAGTGGTGCAGCATATCTTTATATTCTTGAACAATTCAGTTACCAACCTAAGTTAAAAATAAATATTGTCGATCCACTGCAACAAATTGTGCCACTTTTTACCGGGCATTTAAATTTTATTGCCTCGGAGGAAGAGGACTATTGGTATTTATATATACGTCTTGCTGCGTCAGGAACTGCCGAGCGTTATCCGGTTTTAATTTACACCTGGGATATTGCAAAGATCGCTCAAGCCATTGAAAATATTTATGAGGAGACCACAGATATTACCGAACTTTTCGAAGAGATTAATAATGAAGTAGAGAGCAACAATCGAACCATTAGAAAATCTTTAAGCGTACCCTTTCAGCCGTTTCCCTACTATGAAGGGATGAACAGGATGGGAATCGATCACTATTGGCTCGGTTTATATTGGCGTAATAACCGATATGATCTCAAATTTCTCAAGGCTCTTTGTGATCTCAGCCTGGCATGTAAAATAGGTAAAATCTGCCTGACACCGTGGAAGTCATTTATTGTAAAAGGAATTCCAGCTATAGATAAGTTGTTGTGGGAAAAACTTCTGGGTAAATTTGGGATCAATGTGAGGCACTCTTCCCTGGAGCTTAACTGGCATTTGCCGGTAGCCGACGATGATGCTCTGCATTTGAAGAGATTTTTGGTGAGAAATTTTGATCAAAATGATATTAGTACCTACGGACTTACATTCGGCATTAAAAGTTATCGGGGTATAAATTTTACCTCAATAGTTATCGAGCAAAACCTACCTCCAAAGGTTGTAGATAAATATGAAGTGCTTCCGACTTACAATGTGCTCTATTGCGAGAATTTTAATCCCAATCGATTAAAATATTTGACTTATGCTCAAGACGTTGATAAAATTGAGTTGCCTGGGTTACTTATGGAATTGAGTCAACTCTATTTTGATCATCTGGGCGAAGTAGAATCGCCAATGGTGGAAAAGAATGAGAGATATCAAAAATTCGAAAAGCCAGTATATTCTTCCTATAGCTGTACGAGCTGTTCCACTATGTATGATAGCCGCTATGGTGATTTGATAAATGGAGTTGATCCGGGTACACCCTTTGTTAAAGTGCCGGATACCTATTGTTGTCCCGTCTGTGAATCTCCCAAAAGTGCTTTCCGGAAAGTACAAGAGGAAGCAACAGTCAAATAATGAGTTAGAGATTACTAAGTGCCAACAATTTCACTGATGTCGATCATATACATTTGTCTGCCATCTTCTTCATGGGTGGAATCAAAGATTACAAATTTCCCATCCTGACTATATCTTGGATGTAAATCACAGCGCCATTCTCCACTGTATTCTATGGGTTCGTGAAAACGGCCCAGAACCACTTTTCTTTGCGTTGGTACATGATATAAATATAACTCCTGTAAGCGGCCAATGCCTTGAGGGTAGGTGTCGTTGAGAATCCAATCCTTGTTGGTTTTAGCAACATAGGTATTATGACCATTTAATGTCATGATGCCCTTTCCTACGGCGGTTATTTCTGTTGTTTTATCTTTAAAAATATAAAAGCCGGGAATACCATTTACAGGTTGAGTCCACATGCAAATATTCACCGGATCACGCCAAATGAAATGAGAAGTAAAACCAGAGGGATCTAAAATGTATTTATCTGAACCATCAATATTGGCAGTAATCATCCTGGTTATAAAACCAGATCTTTTTTTAACACCATCTTCTTCAATTTCTTTACGCCACCTGTGCAATAAGATAAAACGTTGATCATCAGGACTGATTAAGAGATGATTAAAATAATGCCAATGATCCTTAAGGTTTTCTCCTAAATTATCAATGGCAGCCATCTCGGCGATGGAGACAATAAATTCATCTTTTCCAGTCTTGAGATCCAATTTATAAATACCAATTTCTTCAGGAGCTCTAAATTCCTCATACGGATCTTCGATGCCACTATATCCATAGCCAGGCCGGAGATTCTGGATGCGATTGAACTCAGTACCCAGGCCGAAGGTTCCATCATTACTCAGGGTGTAAATTGGTTTAGGTAGTGTGCGTTTCTGGCCGGTTTTCAGATTGAGAATGTGGCTGACAAACTTGCCGTCCTGCTGGTCATTCCAGATTATTTCGCTATCGGATCCTGGTACCCATTGCAACATACAGCCTTGCTGCCATCCCCATGCTGTGGAAATACCAAGTTCACGCCACTCATTATCATTTTGCAGATCGATAACACCAATTCGCAGGGTATCTCGTGGAGTTGGAGAACGGAAGAAGTGATCCACTTCACAACCTAAAATATATCGCCCGCTGGGATCGACCTGTAACTTGTCGTAGTACCCAAACCAGTGTTGTTTATCACCGCTCGTTAGTTTGATTACCGGAAATATACTGTCAATTGCCGGGTTTGAATTGATTGGACCAGATGGCTTATCATTATGTGCGGAAAAATTGATAAAAGATAGTGTTGTAAGAATGGGTATAAAAGAAATTAAAATAGTACGGAGGGAAATGGCTAAATAAAAAGGCATTAGCAATTTTAGTTTAAATTATTTAAAGGATGATCAAGAATCAGGCAAGCACAGATTTTACGACATGACCATGCACATCGGTAAGGCGGTAGTTTCGACCTTGAAAATGATAGGTTAGTTTCTCATGATCCATACCCATCAGATGTAAAATAGTAGCTTGTAAATCATGCACGTGAATGCGGTCTTTGATAGCACTGTATCCTATTTCATCCGTTTCACCGTAGCTAATTCCACTACGGACTCCACCGCCTGCCATCCACATAGTAAATGCCTCCCCATGATGATCCCGGCCCAGGTAGGGCATAACCACACCACCGCGATTTTCTTGCATGGGTGTTCTGCCAAATTCTCCACCCCAGACCACCAGGGTATCGTCAAGCAATCCTCTTTGTTTTAAATCAAACAGAAGTGCAGCCATTGCCTGGTCCACTTCCTTACAACGATCTCTCAGGCCGTAATCGATCGAACTGTCTTCAGAAGTACCGTGAGCGTCCCAGCCCCAATGATAGAGTTGGATAAAACGCACATCACGTTCAGCCAGCCGTCGAGCGAGCAAGCAATTATTGGCAAACGAAGACTTACCAGGGTCCGTACCGTACAGTCGATGTATGTAGTCAGGCTCCTTTTCGATGTCCATCGCTTCCGGTACTGACATTTGCATCTTAAAGGCCATCTCATATTGCTTAATTCTGGTCAGCGTTTCAGGGTCACCCATTTCAGCATACTCTTGTTGGTTAATGTCGTTTATTGTTTGAATGATTTTATGTTTGATGCCCCGGTTTATTCCTTTGGGATCGGATAAGTATAAGACCGGATCTCCTTCTGATCGACACTGAACTCCTTGATAGATCGAGGGAAGAAATCCACTGCCCCATGCACTTTTCCCCGCACTGGGAGCTTTACCTCCCGACAATAAAACCACAAAACCCGGCAGGTTTTCATTTAACGATCCCAGGCCGTAAGTCACCCAGGAGCCCATACTCGGCCTGCCTAATCTTGGACTACCAGTCTGCAACAACATCTGAGCTGGTGCGTGATTAAATTCTTCGGTATACATTGCTTTTAAGAAGGCTACATCATCCACCTGCTTTTGAAAATTCGGCAGCAAATCAGATACCCAGGCTCTTGAATTTCCGTGTTGTGCAAAATTTGCCTGGGGCCCCAGCATCGTAGGCACACCTTGTATAAAAGCAAATCTTTTTCCCTGCAAAAGTGATGGGGGACATTCCTTGCCATGCAATTTAGCTAGCTCGGGTTTATAGTCAAATAATTCGAGTTGGGAAGGTGCACCGGCCATATGCATGTAAATGATACGTTTGGCTTTAGGAGCAAAATGACTATTCAGATCATGTGTTGGAGAGGCAGGTGAGTCAAGAAGATGACCATGTTTCGGGCCGCAACCAAGAAGATTCCCCAAAGCAAGGGCACCCATTCCCAGGGTAGATTTCTTTAAGAAATGTCTCCTGGTATCGAGTGCTACTTTTTTGTAAAATGCCTCCTTAAGGAGATTCTTATTTTCTTTCATTATGATTTAGTAATGAATTCATCTAAATTAAGTAACGCATTTGCAACTACCATTAAAGCCGCCAGCGATGGGTCTTTTTCCTCTTCTGTTATTTCTATGATTTGTTCTGGATTGTCGGAATAATATACCATAGATTCGTGATAGAGATCCTTTAGTTTAACCAGCGCCTGCAGGTCTATTTCCCGGAACAGCATCTGCCGATATCCAGATTTTATCTGAAAATCTATACTTGTTTCTTTTTGGTACATCGTCTTGGCGAGTTCCTGTGCAGCTTCAAGGTAGACCGGATCATTTAACGTAATGAGAGCCTGCAATGGTGTATTTGTATTAATGCGCCGGGAAAGACAAAACTCTCGTGAAGATCCATCAAATGTCATCAAAGAAGGATAAGGGCTGGATCGCCTCAGCAAGGTGTAGAGTCCACGCCGGTGACGGTCCTCACCGGTATTAGTCTCCCATTTTGCGGAACTGTATACAGTATTTTGCCAGATTCCTTCTGGTTGTGGAGGCATAACACTGGGTCCAAACATTTTTTGACTTAAAAGTCCGGATACACTCAATGCCTGGTCGCGGATTTGCTCCGCAGTAAGGCGTACACGGGGTCCGCGTGCAAGGAGCCGGTTGTCTGGATCTTTTTCTCGTAGTTGTGCTGTCATTTGTGATGACTGTTGATAGGTAGCTGAACTCACAATCAGTTTCAGCAAGCTTTTCATGCTCCAGTCCATTTTGGATGAAAATGCAATGGCAAGCCAATCCAACAACTTTGGATGTGATGGAGGTTCACCCAGGCTGCCAAAATCTTCTGTCGTCTCAACGATACCAATGCCAAAGATCTGCGCCCACAAGCGATTAACCATCACGCGGGCGGTGAGTGGGTTGTCGGGTGACATCAGCCATTGTGCCATACCCAGCCGGTTTTTTCGTGCATATTCTGGAAATGGATTCCACGCAGCCGGTACTCCGTTCTCCACTTCTTCGCCTTTTACCAGCCAATTTCCCCTTTCAAATACATGTGTCGTTCTTGCGAGAGATGCTGGAT
>JABDLW010000387.1 GCA_013001805.1 Saprospiraceae bacterium
GAAAGACCCCCGGCTTTGATGATTTTTTCCCAAGCCTTTCAGGCATGTATCTTGCCAGCGGTGGCGATTCCTATTTTTATTTTGATCAACAAGCAAAAGCTAATGCACAGGTATAAGGCAGGAACCAAATTGAATATCGGTATTATTGCGGTAATATTATTTTCATTGGTCACTACTTGGTTTGCCTTAACAGCATTCTTTTAAAACGGGATATAAAATGCTAAGAAAACTACATATTGATAACTTGCACCTAAGGGTATATAAAGAGCCCATTGAAATGGGAATAGCCGCCGCTGATTTTGTGGAAAATAAATTGAAGATCGCAATTCAGGAAAAAGGCTATGCCAATCTAATTTTGGCAACCGGGACGTCCCAATTTTCATTTTTAAAAGCCCTGCAACAAAAGGAGATAGCATGGGAGAAAGTAACGGTTTTCCATTTGGATGAATATGTGGGGATTTCCGATTCACATCCGGCAAGTTTCAGAAAGTATTTGAAGGATAGGATTTTGGACGCGGTAACTCCAAAGCATGTTTATTTTTTAAATGGGGATGCCGATGACCTTGAACAGGAAATGGTCCGATATACGGAGAAATTAAAAAAGCACCCCATTGATATTGCCTGTATTGGAATTGGCGAAAATGGGCACATCGCTTTCAATGATCCGCCAGTGGCAGATTTTAAGGATCCCAAAATGGTAAAATTGGTCGCATTGGATGAGGCGTGCAGAAGGCAGCAGTTAGGTGAAGGGTGGTTCCCGTCTTTTGAGGAAGTTCCCAAACATGCCCTTACCCTAACTATTACAGCAATATTATCTTGTAAGGCCATCAGTTGTGTGGTTCCAGACCTGAGAAAAGCCGAAGCTGTTTACAACGCGTTGTACGGGGATATAAGCCCCAGTTGCCCAGCCTCCATTCTGCGAACACACCCGGAGACTGTGATGTTTCTTGATGCAGCTGCTGCTTCCAAAATTTAAAAAAGGTGTTTTTTGATAAGAGCTTTTAGTTTAAACAGACATTATTCTTATCGGTCCAGTAGTGTGTTGATCTATGTATCCTGCGAGAAGTTCTTTTATTATGGTAAGATTCGAATTATAATACAGTTTCCAGCAAAAAGATGATTGCAATATACCTGTAAGAAGGTGAAATTACTACGACAAGAAATCAACTTGGCTTGGAGAGATCACACATGGAAATAGATTTGTCTGGAACTGTAGTCTTACAATAAATTACTTTCTTTACGATGTGGAACAGCTTACTCATTCTGCTTATTGGCCCTTTGTAGTGCTTTTGCTCAGTATAATCATGGTGGTAATTTTGATCACCAGATTACGTTTTCATCCTTTCGTTGCACTTATCATATCCGCAATTTTCGTTGGCCTTATATCTCCTACTTTACCTATTGTAACTGGACAAAATCCACTTATTACGGCCGTTGAACTACCGATGACCGAATTTGGAATAATGGCTGGTAAAATAGCCTGGGTCATAGCCCTGGCTGCTGTGATAGGTACAGCTATGATGGAAAGCGGAGCAGCGGAACAGATCGTAAACTGGTTGTTGAAGTCGCTTGGAGAAAAACAAGCTGCAATTGCACTGATTATCAGTGGATTTATATTATCGATCCCGGTTTTTTTTGATACTGTCTTTTTCCTGCTGATACCTCTTGGAATCACGCTGGCACTCAAGACAGGAAAGGACTACGTTCTTTATGTGGTAGCGATAGGTGGCGGGGCCGCCATTACACATAGTCTTGTACCTCCCACCCCGGGACCGCTGATCATGGCTGAAACGCTCAGCATTGAGTTAGGCACTGCTATATTAGGCGGTCTTGCAGCGGGAATTGTACCTGCCCTGGCCGTACTCATGGTAGCGAAATGGCTCAATAAAAGGCTAAAAATCCCGGTTAGGGTTGCTAAGCAGCACGTGACTTCAGTTAAAAATGCGCCCTCTCTTGGACTATCCGTGTTACCTGTCATTGTACCCCTTCTAATGATCAGCTTTGCCTCAGTAATAAAAGTAATTACCGGCGACCTTCCAGCCTGGGTTGCCTTCCAGGGAAACAAAAATATTGCTATGAGTGCGGGCGCAATCATAGCACTCATTCTTTGGACAAAGACTCAAAAACTCGGATTAAAAGACCTCTGGAATGCCGTTGCCAAGCCCCTGGAAGTAGCAGGGATCATTATCCTGATCACCAGCGCGGGCGGGGCATATGGTGCAATGATAAAACACTCTGGTATAGGAGATGCAATTGGTCTGGCAACTGAAGGGTTTAACGTTCACTATATCGTCCTGGCATGGCTAATTGCTGCCGTTATGAAGATTGCACAGGGTTCCGGGACGGTGGCTATGATAACCGCAGCAGCAATTATGGCAGCATTGATAGGAACAGAAGCTCAGCTTCCATATCATCCCATTTACATTTTACTTTCAATCGGATTCGGATCTCTTTTTATATCGTGGATGAATGACAGCGGGTTTTGGGTAGTAACGCGCATGAGTGGTTTTACCGAGAAGGAAGGATTACAGGTCTGGACATTCTTGCTCGCAATAATTGCCCTGGTCGGACTTTTCCAGCTTTTGTTGTTTTCATGGATATTCCCATTGGTATGATTTTTTATGCTAATTTGTACAAAGGATTTATAACCTTTTAACGTATTTATATGCACGTAGTTATTTTAGGCGGTGGCGGTTTTATCGGGTTAAAGCTGGCTAAGAAATTATTGGAAGACGGAGGGTTGGTTATGGGTGAAATCACTCAACTAACACTTGTGGATATTGCATTTCCAGACCTTGTTCCAAAAGATCCAAGACTTGAATGCCTAAAAGCTGATTTTAGTGATGAACCCACGATGAGGGAGGTGCTACAAAAGCAACCAGGTCTGATATTCCATCTGGCGGCCATAGTGAGCGGGGAGGCAGAAAAAAATCTCGATTTAGGGATGCGAATAAACTTCCACGCTTCCCTACAGCTGTTAGAATTGTGCAGGACTATTGCCTTAAATCCCAGGATTGTATTTGCCAGTTCGGTTGCTGTATTTGGCGGGGATGTTGACAGGGTCATTCTTGACGATACCGGGGCAAAGCCCCGAAGTTCCTACGGTACCCAAAAAGCGATGGTAGAACTGCTGGTAAATGACTATAGCCGAAGGGGGTTTATAGACGGGAGAAGTCTCAGATTACCCACAATTACGGTAAGGCCGGGCAAACCAAATGCTGCTACCTCATCGTTTGTTAGTAGTATCATCCGTGAACCCTTAAATGGAAAAGCAGCTACTTATCCTGTACCATCAGAAACGGAGGTATGGATTCAATCTCCAAGGCGTGTCATCCAGAACTTCATTCACGCAGCCAATATTGATGAAAAAATACTCGGAGACGACAGGGTCATCAATCTTCCGGGCTTAACTACTACCATTCAGGAAATGATACAAAGTCTTGAGCAAATGACCAGCCCAGATGTGACCAGATTAATCTCTTATGAATCGGATGAATTCCTGCAGAGTATTGTGCTTACATGGCCGCCCAATTTTGATCCTCAAAGAGCCAATACTCTAGGATTTGTAAGCGATTCGTCTTCTGAAGAAATTATAAGGTCGTATATGGAGGACGAAGAAATAATGTATCCGTCTGATCTATAAATTACATTTTACTTGTGTTAGTAGCTGATCATAGGGCAGAAATAGTTATTCTATCCCTTTTTTATCCCAATTTGATTTCCCTTTCTTCCAGTTCAAGAATATATGGCTGATGGTAAAGTCGTTTCCCTGTGGCCCTATAAAGAGCGTTGGCCAATGCACCGGGAACCGGTGGCAAAGCTGGCTCACCCAGTCCGGTTGGGTCGATGCCATTATCAACGAAATAGGTCTCAATGGTCACAGGTCCTTCCCCATGACGAATAAGGCGATACTTGTCAAAATTCTGCTGATCGATGACCCCGTCATTAAAGGTTATATTGCCGTACATGGCATGACCAATTCCGTCCATGATACCCCCTTCGACCTGGTTTTTCGCTCCGTCCAAATTGATCACAATTCCACAATCGACCGCACACCACGCTTTCTT
>JABDLW010000390.1 GCA_013001805.1 Saprospiraceae bacterium
GCATAATTGCGATGTTATCAAAAATTGGGGCAATAGCCCAGACTGACTTTGGATTGCAACATTCATGGGCTTTGGGTTCCAGTATGGAGATGATTTTGTTTTCGATAGCACTCGGAAACCGAATTAATGCCCTGAAGCGGGAGAATGAAATGAAACAGAAAGTTGTGATTAGACAACTGGAAGAAAACCGGAAATTGCAAACTAAAGTCAACCGCGAACTGGAAGAAAAGGTAGTAGAAAGAACGAAAGAAATCTATCAACAGAATCAGGAGATAGTCGAACAAAGAAAGACTCTGCAAGCTGAGAAGAACAGAAGCGATCGATTACTGCAAAATATTCTGCCCATGGAAATCGCTGAAGAGTTGAAGCAAAAAGGACATGCAACTCCTCGTTTGTACAACCAGGTCTCGATTTTATTTGTAGATATCAAGGGTTTTTCTATGATGGTTAGTGATATTTCACCAGGCGATCTGGTGAAGGACCTTGATTACTGTTTTACTGGTTTTGATTATATCATAACTCAACATAATCTTGAAAAGATCAAGACCATAGGCGATGCTTATCTGTGTGTGGGTGGTTTACCCAGTGTCAATGAAACACATGCTCACGATGCCGTGGCAGCTGCATTAGAAATGCTCAAATTTATTGAGAAGTGGCAATCTGACAATCCGGCGCTGGGTCAGAAAGGTCTGACATTACGGATTGGCATCAATTCCGGATCCGTTATTGCCGGGGTGGTTGGAAAAAAGAAATTTCAGTATGACATATGGGGTGAGGCGGTAAATCTAGCCAGTAGGATGGAGACATCAGGAGAGGCTGGAAAAATCAATATATCCCAAAGTACCTTTGATTTAGTGAAAAATGAATACGATTGTGAATACCGGGGAAAAATGAGCATCAAAAACATGGGAGATGTCGATATGTACTTCGTAGGGGGGAAGAAACCTTAGAGACGAAATCAACACGGGATACTGATTGCTTTACACCTTTCCGAATGATGTTCAGTCGGTGGGGATCAACAATTGGAATGAAGATTATAAGAGACAGGATAAAGTTAACACCCAAAATACTAATAAAAAAGTCAATTAAATTGGCACAGGATCTTACGAGTCTCTTTCGCCATCAACATGGCAATTTTATCCGTCGAATCAAGTGATTGTAAATTTCACTTCTGAAGAAATTCGATGCCAAGAATACCGCTGAACTGATCAAAAAGCGATGTAACAGGGGGTGATTTGTCTCTTCGACTTAGTTTTCAGGGTTGCAACTTGTAGTCGCGCTCTGAATTAATCGTGCGGATCTTTCTAAAAAGTTCTCTACTATTAAATCACCTAAAAAGGGGATTTTACTCTCTCACTCTTCTTGGGGATAATTAAAAAGCACGGGATGGCGATCTTTGAAATACAAATTTAAAACTATCACCTGATGAAAAGTATTTGCACACTTTTGATGATCACTTTGAGCCTCAATCTTTTAGCTCAGATTACTTATGCTGATATTGAAGGGCGTCTGACCATCTCCCTTCCGGAAGATGAAACATCTATACACATCGGCAGAAATGCGGGAATCAACCAGGATCCTCAATTGGAGTTAGCAAATGTTCTTCTCGGATACAATTCCGGAATGTCCATGACGACAGGAGGAGGAAATTGCTTCTTTGGAAGTTTTTCCGGGGTGGGAAATACCACTGGCAGTTATAACACTTTTTATGGTACCACTTCGGGTTCAGATAATACGATTGGTGATTTTAATAGTTTTTATGGACACAGTGCTGGTGCAAATAATATCTCGGGAGTTGAAAATTGCATTTTTGGGTATCAAGCTGGATATTCAGCTGAATCGGAAAGCTACAACAGCTATTTTGGACTGAAATCAGGAAGAAATGCAATAGGAAATGAGAATAGTTTTTTTGGATGGTCGTCTGGATCTGAAAATAATGGCGGTGAGAATTCTTTTTTTGGAGAAGGATCAGGTCATAACAATGACGGACAGGCAAATTGTTTCTTTGGAGTTGGTGCTGGAGAGAATAATGTTGGCACGACGAATTGTTTTTATGGTGTATTAGCAGGTCGGGACAATAATCAAGGATCGAATAACAACTATTATGGCTTTGAGGCTGGCATGTTTGGTGACGGAGGTGGTAACAATTTCTTTGGGGCAAACGCTGGCAAATCAAGTGTTGGTACGGAAAATTCATTTTTTGGTCATTTTGCGGGACAGCAAAATGCAGGAGAACAGAATTCATTTTTTGGATCTTTTTCAGGGAATAGTGCTAATGGGAATTTTAATACTCATATGGGGTTGTTGTCAGGAGAAAAAAGTATAGGTACCAATAATGTAATGATCGGAAACGCCTCAGGCCAAAACAATGATGGCTTTACGAATACTTTAATGGGTGCCAGATCCGGAATTTCGAATGATGGAAATTCGAATACGATAATTGGAGCTTATTCAGGAGAAGAGAATCAAGGTGATGAAAATACCATGACCGGATATGCAGCCGGATTCAATAATACAGGGGATTATAATTCCTTTTACGGGAGTTTTTCCGGTGAAGGAAGTAGTGGGAATTTTAATTCTTTTGTGGGCTATGGTTCAGGTCAAAATAACCAGGGATCTGTTAATTCTTTTTTTGGTTATGGAGCCGGCAGTAAAAACTTAGGTGTAAACAATAATTTTTTTGGAGGTGGAGCAGGACTCATGCACAAACAAGGAGATCGGAATAATTTTTTTGGTAGTGGAGCAGGATCAGAGGACACTTCTGGATACGCAAACAACTTTTTTGGATATGGGGCTGGAGGAAATAACAAGAATGGTCATCAAAACTCTGCCTTCGGAAATCTGGCACTGATCAATGCCTCAGATCGGTCATTTAATGTAGCTGTTGGTGATTCTTCCATGTATCATGTAGGTAATAACCTACCCAACCC
>JABDLW010000422.1 GCA_013001805.1 Saprospiraceae bacterium
GAAATGTTATCGGCATTGATGCCAGTCCCTACTTTAGCCCCACTTAATGATCCATCTGCAAGATCATCCAGATCATCATCCTGCGCCTGGACATCCGTTCCAATGACCAATCCTAAATTGGTTCTCGCCGCATCTGCGGAAGCCGCACCAGTGCCTCCCTGTCCGATAGCCAATTGGTTTTCAGTGATGTTCAATGCATTTGAGTTGCTAATAGCATAGGCACTTGATGTCAACTGGATACGACCCAAAGTTTCCGAAGTACCCGACGGATCAATGACAATCTGTACATAATAAGTTTGGTCAAAATCTAGGTCCAGTGGCGTATTTGAACCCAGAATGGTGGTAAATATGCCACGGTCAACATTCAGACTCTTCAATTCCGGACCCCAAAGCCTGTTACCTTCTGCTTCCGCGTCATAAATGGAAAATGAAACGCTAAGCGAGGCATTGGTGATCGGTTCTCCCGCACTGTTCGTGAGATACCCCTGAAAACTGATTGTTTTAGGGAGCTGGGCACGGAGAGACAACGACAAAACAACGAGGAGAAGAAGGGTGGTTGTACTTTTCATAACGGACCTCGAATTTTGATATGGAATTTTGATTAATGTAATTTATGTGAGAAGGTAACCATTGTAAATACCCCTTTTTGGGTATTTTCAGGGATTAATTGGGTATTTATCAGTGAGTTAGCCTTATATTTATATACGACCAGCCTAAGTCACTTTCAAATGCAGGCCAGGTCTGGAGGATTTATGCTGTCAAATGGACTGCTTCTGAGGTCATTCAACGTTATATTTGTTAAGGAGTGATATGAAATATTCTGCAATCCATCAGGTCTTTCGATTGATCATCGCAGTCATTATCGGTGAGATTATCCTTGTACTGGGTACAACTTTTGTGCAGGAAACGATTTTTGGAGGGATCAGTTGGTATGAGTCGGGAGCATTCGAGATACTGGTCGGTGGGTTCGGATCGTTTTTAGCTGCAGTCGTTTCAGGTGCAGTGGCTTATGCGGTGATGAAGCATGTAAAAGCTGGCCCTGTGGTCATTCTTTCTTTTCTGGTGGTGGTAGAAACCGTTTGGCTGATCAGCAATGAAGTCACAGACGGCCCACTATGGTTTGATCTGCTCGGGTCCGGTACCCTGATTGCCGGACTATGGGTTGGAAGATGGGCCATGAAGATGAGAGGGATCACCGAACCAGTAGACTGATCATAGCTGATTTCGCTGAATAAACTCTCCCGTCTTCTTATTTTTTAATACCACTTTCACACTTCCATTAGGAAGTTTTTCTTCCTTGATGAGGTAGTGTTCCTTGTCATATTCTCGCAACCGCATGATTGGAGAAGAATCATCTTCGCCTCTCCACTCCTTAAGCTCAACTGGTTCCCATTTCTTTGTTTTAGCAGACCGATAACATGTATCCATAATTGCATTGACTACATAGCCATCATAGAAAGTCTCATCCGGAGTTTCATTCGATTGGAAGCTCGATATCATGTTTTCAAACATATTCGTGTATCCCAGTTCGACGGGCTCATCCCCGACGGGAAATAACCATCCGGAGCCCGTTTCGGCCTTTTCCGCGACATATGCGTCCTGGCCAGGTGCTGAGAACATTTCAAATCCAGTCCTCAAAAAATGATTGAGCCAGATCGTTCCATCGGTCCCTGACACCTCGTCTCTTAGGTCCATACCTCCGCGGAATGCCCAACTCACCTCAAACTGGGCAACTGCACCCGTGTTGTACCGAACCAATCCGATCGCATGATCCTCCGCAGCTATGGGCTTTACCAAAGTATCTGCCCAACACATGGCTTCTACAGGTTTGATTTCCTTTCCTATGTAGTTCCGGGAAACTTCAATGCAGTGGCATCCAAGATCAACAATGGCTCCGCCTCCAGCCATTTCTATGTCCCAAAACCAATCGCTATGAGGACCCGGGTGGGTTTCACGACTTCTGGTCCAGGTGACCGTGCCAATGGCCCCATTTCGTACACTTTTTATTGCTTTCTGAGTTTTTGGTGTATACACCAGGTCTTCAAGATACCCGTGGAAAACCCCTGCTTTTTCCACAATTTGCAGCATCTCCCAGGCCTCTTCTGCGTTTCTGCCCAGAGGTTTTGTCATCAATATCCCTTTACCCGCCTTGGCACAACGATCGACCGCCTCTAAATGTAAATGATTCGGTAGACCCACGATTACCATATCGACTTCGTTGTGACCGACAGCTTCTTTCATGGATGTGGTTTGGTTGGGAATGTGATAAGTCTCACAAAACTTCCGGAGTTTGTCGGGGTTTCTCCCCTGGACAATTACTATTTCAGCATCCTGGCGATACTGTTGTAATGCCTTTATGTAAAAATCACTGATGAATCCGGATCCAAGTACGGCAAATTTTGGCATAGTATATCGTATTAAAACTGTGAATATAGTAGGATGCCCATTGAACTCATAACCCTTTTTATCGATGGTTCATGACATTTCAAACTACATATATTAAATTATAGAACTGAAATCAGTGAGCAAATTAATTCGCACTTTCATATAGACAGCCTGTGAAGTTACCCGGAAGAATATTATTGATCCTATTGGCATTTCTGGGTTTTCAAAACTCCTCTGCGCAATCTGCGCCCGACACATTCAGCGAGAAAAGGAAAGAAATGGTTGATTACCAGATCAAACGTCGTGGCATCACGGACCCAAGAGTACTTACAGCTTTCATGAATGTTGAGAGACATCGTTTCGTTCCGACCTCACTGGTGGGTTCAGCTTATAGAGATCGTCCTTTACCCATTGGAGAAGGCCAAACCATTTCCCAGCCATATAT
>JABDLW010000431.1 GCA_013001805.1 Saprospiraceae bacterium
AATATGACTTAAATGCAAATGTAGTCCCCGGTCGAGAGGGTAGGGTAGAAGTAGCGATTAAGCTTCCGGGCAATAAAGAAGAAAGAACTCACTTGTATTTACCAATCGATTCAAAATTCCCCATGGACAAATATCAGGTCTTAGCTGATGCCTATGATGAGGGGTGTGCAATAGAAATCGCCCGATGCGGCAAAGAATTGCAAAGAGCCATTTTGACTGCAGCCAAAGATATCCGCACCAAGTATGTCGCTCCACCCTATACCACAGATTTTGCGATTATGTTTTTGCCGGTGGAAGGATTGTATGCTGAGATTAGTCGACAGGGTGATTTGTTGCACACGCTCCGCGCCGACTATCAGATCTTGGTAGCGGGTCCAAGTAATTTGAGTGCTTTTCTCAGCAGTTTGCAGATGGGTTTTCGCACGCTTGCCATTGAAAAGCGATCGAGTGAGGTCTGGACAATTTTAGGAACAATAAAAACCGAATTTGGAAAATTTGGCACCGCTCTGGAAAAAGTGCAAAAGAAATTGTCAGAGGCAAATTCAGCGATTGATCAGGCGGGAGTAAGAAGACGTGTATTGGAACGGAAATTAAATAAAGTGGAAGAGCTACCTGTACCAGCATTACCACTAAAGAGTGTTTTATAGTAGTTTTATTTGCCGTATCTCTTAGTTCGGTGCCTGGTCATTCCGGGCACCCACTAAGAGGTCCTCGACCAGAAGATCTATTTGGAATGTGTTTCGCTATTTGTCAAGATAAAGGATCGATCTGCTTAAGAATTGACATTGCCAGCTACGTACATAGCCTCTAATGTAGGTGATTCGACACCACCCTGTGGTTCCAGAGTAATGGCGAAAGTTGCGGCATTGGCTATACTATTCATTTTAATCAATGCAAAATCCGTCTCTGGCAGGTCAAATACACCCATGCTGACCGGTGCTCCATCTACGATAGCCCATAGTTGATACTGTTTACCACTTTCTGGTGTGGGTAAGTTAGAAGGGCTCAGGTAGACATCGCTTGTGGATTCATTCCAAAAAACCTGGGCAAATGATTGAGGGGAAATAGGTAGTCCTCGCATGATTACCTGGTTATACTCGCCACCGGTCATGATATTTAAATTCTGAGTAGCGGACTCAAGCCGGGTGTTCAGGTCTTGGTTTTCTGAGCTAAGTGTTTGTATTTGAGTGTTTTGTGACTCAATTTGCTCATTCATCCGGGTTTTACCCCGAAAGCAACTATAAGCTATAAAACCAACGATACACAACCCCAGTAAAGAAGCAATTAATGCTGGAAGGATGAGGTCTCTTTGGCCTTTTTTGCCTGATTTTGGAACGGACCGATGCTCAATGTGCTTGGGGTCTATTTCTTTGAGGATGCTGTCCTTCAATCCTTGAGGAGGCTCAATTGCTGACTGCATAGCCATTTTTTCCAGCGTATCCGACAATGAAAACATTTCCTGCCTGATCTCCGGATGTTTGGACATCATTTGTTCAACCTGCTTTTCCTCCTGCGAAGTCAGATTGCCGAGCAAATATTGCTCCAGAATTCCCGATGATATGTATTCCTTTATATTCACTCCTTTATCAAAGATGCTCTCAGTTTTAAGATGGCTCTTCTCACTTTGGTTTTGACGGTACCCAGGGGTATGTCATTCAATTTGGCTACGTCTGTATGGGTATATCCCTTAAAATAAACAAGATCCATGATATTCCTTGAATCATGGTCCAGTAAACCCAAAAGGTCTTTTACTCCAATATCTTCAACGTTGCTTACGGTAGATTGATCGGCTTCTGTATCATATACGTTAAAATCGAGCTGTACGGTTTTCTCCGTAATCCGATTTTCTTTAGATCTCTTTTTATCGATGGCCTCATTTCGGGCAATACGGTACATCCAGGTAAAGAATTTTCCCTTGCTCTCATCGTAAGAGTCGATGTTATTCCAAATCTTGAGAAAAGCATCCTGAATGGCTTCCTGAGCTGATTGTTCAGATCCCAAAATCCGGTACGCTTGTCCATAGAGCGCAGCACCATACTGATCATATAACTGGCTAAGGGCAAGTTTATCCTTCTTCTTTAGTCGTGATACAAAATGCGTATCTATCATCATTTGGCTGTCTCCAGTCCGAAATTAGCAATATTCTACAAAGTTGCCTGTAAGTACTTACAACTAATGAATCAATCTGACTTTCCCATACCGGGTCTTTGAGTACTATTCACCAGTGTTTCCTGAGATACAACAACATTTATATCCATCAACATACTCATTGACTTTGGATATTTGAAGGTCGAATAGAACGTTAAGATAGGAGTGAGGGGACGTTTAGACTGGAGTTGCTAGAGTCGTCAACTTTTCCTTAAGAAAATCATCAGACGAATCGATGAGCATTTCCACCCAGATAGGATAATGATCTGACATCTGATTTTTACGCCAGTAATTCTTAAAATACTTTCGGTAATCACTTTCGTCGACCAATGTAGATGGGTCGTCTTTATGCTGATCCATTAATC
>JABDLW010000469.1 GCA_013001805.1 Saprospiraceae bacterium
CCCCGGGCCAGTCTCCGGTTATTTGTGTGTTTTCCTGTCCGGTTACGGTGGCATGGCAAGGCCAATTCAGAAAAGCTCCGATGGGTTGATTATATTGGTTGTCAATCCGGATAATTCCGACCTCATGGTCGCAGACTCCCTCCGGATTTCGTCCCAGCCAGATGCCTCCTTCCGCATGTCGGGCACGGCGATTTATATTCATACGACAGCGGCCTTTACCGGCTCCGATTTTTGCCGGCACCACATTTTGCGAGGCATGACTAACCACGAGCGCTAGTTTTTGCTTTAGAAAATTATAATAATTCTCCTCCGCTTCGGTAGAATTATCTGAATATACAGAAGTGACCGGGCCGCCGTGATTGTGGGCTGCAATCAACATTAGATTTTCTCTCGGAATTCCTGTTTTTGCTACGATGAGATCAAGTGTTGCATCAACAAACTCATGTGAGAATCCCACCACGTCCGCACCGATCAGGGCAACCGTTTCATTTCCCACTTCAAAAACCAGGGCCGTGGCGTAAATCGAATCGTGGATTCCGGTGAATGGATCATGGCGGTTTCCGTATCCGCTCATCCGGATTGGTGTTTCCGGTGTAATATTGATCCGGGCCATGCCGGCCATGAATTCGGCTTGGGCAGCAGCAGGCAGGATGCTAATGTGAAAACCAATGGTAATAAATAGATAGATAAATGTTTTCATGATTGACCAAAGATAGTTCACCTGGTGGATTGAAAGCAATTATAAATATTCTTACTGTTATATCAACACGGCAAAGATACTCATGACTTTGTCAGAAATTTTGGAAAGCTGCCTGCTGTACCGTCAATCGGTCAAAATCAGGTTTCTTCAAGATCTGCAGATCAGCGCAATGGCAAAGACCACCAATGTGATTAATTATTGCATCAGGAGATTATGTGAATCCGAAACCACTGCGCACTCTTAATCATCATACTTTTGATTTGGCCAACAGTGACACTTTAAACATCGATGTGAAAATAGTTGATTTTACGGGTCTAATGTTTAGTTTTGATCTCACTTAAAGAAAAAATGAGAACATATAAAATTGCTGCCATCTTCGGAGATGGCATTGGTCATGAGATTGTACCAGCGGGAATGGAGGTTTTGAATGGTGTAGCTGCAAAACACAATTTTCAAATTGAGTGGGAATCCTATCATTGGGGAGCGGGCTACTATGAGCAACATGGAGTATTTCTTCCGGAGGATGGTTTAGAAATACTACGAAGATTTGATGCCATTTATTTTGGCGCGGTGGGGCTTCCATCTGTAGATGATACATTACCCTTTAAATTATTCACAAATTTCGTCCGTACTCATTTTGAGCAATATGTCAATTATCGACCCGTCAAATTATTTGATGGTTTGCAAAGCCCGTTAAGAAACAAAAATCAAACAGACATCGATTTCGTAATTATCCGTGAGAATAATGAGGGTGAATTTGTACAGACAGGGAGACAACTCTATCCCGGGTTTACGGAAGGCCTTGCGATAGACACGAGCATTTTTACCAGAAAAGGTATCGAAAGGGTAGCACATTATGCATTTAAACTAGCACAAAAACGCAGAAAGAATCTTGTCAATGTCACCAAATCCAACACACTAATTAATACGTTGGCTTTTTGGGACAAAATAATTGGAGAAGTGGCCGCACATTATCCCGACGTCAAATACACGAAAATGTACGTGGATGCCGTCTCGGCAAATTTTGTTTTACATCCGGAATATTTTGACGTCGTGCTCACTACCAATATGATTGGAGATATTCTCAGTGACCTGGGCGGCGCGATTATGGGCAGCTTAGGTCTGGGCGGCAGTGGAAATATCAATCCGGAAAAAACATTTCCTTCTATGTTTGAACCGATTCATGGCTCGGCACCGGACATAGCCGGACAAAACCGGGCCAATCCCATTGGGCAATTATGGTCGGGTGCCCTCATGCTGGAGCATCTGGGTGAAGAGAATGCTGCAAACGATATAATGAAAGCCATCAACATGGTCACATCGGGGCCACTCCGGACTGCCGATTTAGGAGGCAATAGTAGTACCCGGGCAGTGGCGCAAGCAGTCTTAGAAGCTTTGTAGACCATGACCATTTTTGATGCAAATGAATATAACCTGCATGATTTAACTCGGACTTATTCGACCAAAGTAGCCGGTTACTCAGATTCCATAGCCAAAGATTTAGATCGGGATGGCTGGAATGCCAAATGGTTGAACATGTATTCCCATGCTGGAACCCACATGGATGCTCCGCATCACTTTGGCATAACTCCCCAAACGATCGATCAGCTTCCGCTTGCGTCGTTCATGGGCAAGGCGCATATGGTGCGTTTGCATGATGTCAGTGAAAAGCAAATAATTACCATAGCAGATTTAGGTTCTGTTTCTAGCCGGTTTCAGGCAGGAGATAGTCTGTTGATCCGGACGGATTGGAGTAAAAAGTTTGGAAAAAGCAGCTACCGCAATATGTTGCCGCGAATTGGTAGTGAATTAGCAAATTGGTGCGTTGAGAAAAAAGTGAAAATCCTAGGTGTTGAACCTCCGTCGGTGGCGGATGTAAACGATATGACCGAGGTTACGGAAATACATCGTATTTTGTTGGGAGGCAATGTGATTATCATTGAAGGACTGATAAATTTAGACCAAATTAAGAGAGATGATATATTTATTATGGCCTTGCCAATAAAGATTAAAAACGGTGATGGTGCACCAGCCAGAGTAATTGCTTTCGAAAAAAAGTAGACAAATTATTTGAATGACTCCTTTTCAAACATTTTCGGAAATTACTTCTGCTTTACCTAAGGCCAGGGTCATTCCGAATATTGATGCGGAAATCAATGCAATACGCAATAAAAAACTAAAAAGCATTATCGTCTTAGATGATGATCCAACTGGTACCCAGACAGTCTACGACACACCCGTACTGACAAAATGGTCCACATCGATCATTGCAGCAGAACTTGAAAAAGACACAAAACTGTTTTTTATTCTGACGAATTCCAGAAGCAGAACTAGCAAGGATGCAGAAAAGCTGGCATTCGAAATTGGTGACAATATTCGCGTGGCCACGGAGGGAACTATTAATCCGGTTTTAGTGATCAGTCGCAGTGACAGCACGTTACGGGGGCATTATCCGGTTGAAGTGAATGCTCTGGTGCAGGGTATGCAATTGAAGGATGTCGTTACCTTTATTATCCCTGCCTTTTTTGAAGGTGGCCGTTATACGATTGGCGATACACATTATGTGATGGAGCAGGAAAAAATGATCCCGGCTGCCGACACCGCATTTGCCCGGGATAAAGTCTTTGGTTATCAGTCATCTGATCTAAGGGAGTGGGTATTAGAAAAGACCGGGAATGCAGTCCAATCCAGTCAAATTAAATCCCTCAGTTTAAAAGAGTTGCGAGTAGATTCTTTGGAACTTCTTGGACAAAAAATGGAAAGACTCACGCCTGGTGATATCTGCATTGTAAATGCTACAGAATATCAGGACTTAAAAAAGTTGACTCTAGCAGTGTTGCGCTCCTCCATTACTCCACTTTTTCGTACGGCAGCTTCCTTTGTTGCCGCTATTGCAGCCCAACCACCAAGACCGTTACTTTCTCCTTCTGAATTAACACTACCCGTCAACCGGGCAGGTTTAGTAGTTGTAGGTTCGTATGTACCGAAGACCACCGAGCAATTGCAGCATCTCAGGACTCATCTGCCTCACTATGATGTTGAGATTGATGTGCAAAAATTAATACAGAATAGAGTGGAATCACCCTCACAATTAGCCCGGGAAATTGATCAGCAAATTAAAGAGGGAAGATTAGTGATCCTATATACGAGTCGCAAATTAATCTCTGCCTCAACCGATCAGCAAAATTTGGTAATTGGCCAGAAAGTTTCGAATTATTTGAGTGATATCGTTTCAAAATTAAGCATCGCCCCAAGGTTCCTGATCACCAAAGGAGGAATCACATCCAGTGATGTTACGACCCAATCACTTCTGGCTGTTCGTGCTATGATACGAGGGCAAATAATGCCTGGTGTTCCGGTTTGGGAATTGGGGCCTGAAAGTAGGTTTCCCGGCTTGTACCAAATTGTTTTTCCGGGTAATGTAGGTGACATTGCCAGTGTAACGGAGGTGGCGGCCCAACTATCAGATAAATATTGATTCGTCAAAATCTAATCAAGGTGAACAAGTTGCCGAATCGAGAGGATTATGAACAAAATTACTTGCAGAGAAAAACCTTTAAAGATTAGAGAATCATTTTAAAAAGTAACCGATGAAAGGAAGATATTTTGTGGCTCTGGGAATGTTCCTTTTATCACTTCTCTTATATATCGATCGCATCTGCATTTCGGTGGCCAAAGAGCCCATTGCCGGAGATCTTCATTTGAGTGACAAGGCGATGGGGTGGGTCTTGTCAGCTTTTGCATTGGGTTATGCATTGTTTCAGGTTCCCAGTGGCATCATGGCTGATCGCTATGGACCCAGAAAAATCCTCAGTTCTATAGTGACCATCTGGTCCCTTTTGACTGCCTTTACAGGCGCCGCCTGGAACTTTATCTCTCTAATAATTACGAGATTTTTGTTTGGAGCCGGAGAAGCCGGGGCATTTCCCAGCATGTCACGGGCGATTTATTCCTGGATGCCACTTCGAGAAAGAGGCATCATCATTGGAATAAATTTTTCCGGGTCACGTTTAGGTGCTGCTTTTGCTTTACCATTTGTAGCCTGGCTTATTACAGACTACGGATGGCGTTTGGCTTTCGGTATTTTGGGCCTCATTGGTATCGTGTGGGCCTTGGTCTGGTGGTTTAGTTTTCGCGACACTCCGGAAGAACATCCCTGGATGTCGGATAACGAAAAGAAGGAAATTATCGAAGGCCGTCAGAAGCGTGAGACCAGTAGCGAAGAAAAACTTTCCCGGCAACAGCTCTTGTCATCAAAGAATATGTGGTCAGCCATTGTGCAATATTTTTGTAGCAATTTTACCTTCTTTTTTGCCCTCACATGGCTCTTTCCCCACTTAAAAAATAAATATGGGTTGGATACCATGGAGGCCGGCTGGTATGCCATCGCTCCATTTATCGCCGGGGCCATTGGCAATTGGGTAGCAGGAGGTTTAGTTGATTCTGTATTTAGAAGAGGTCGTTGGAATTTTTCACGCCAAATGCCAGCGATAGTAGGATTCGCCCTTGCTGCTGCCGGCATGCTGGGAAGCGTCTACATGGACACACCGCTGGCATCTGTTATTTTATTAAGTATTGCCATTTTCGGAGCAGATATGACACTGCCACCATCATGGGCCCTTTGTGTTGATATAGGCAAGGAACACGCCGGGGCCGTCTCAGGTACGATGCACATGGCAGGAAATATCGGTTCTTTTTTAACCGCTCTCGCTTTTCCCTACCTGACCGCCTGGACAGGATCTGTTAATTATTTTTTTTACACCTGTGCACTCTTAAATGTGCTGGCCATTATTTTCTGGTTTCGTACTAAAGCTGATCGTGGCCTGGCTTATTAAAACACCGTTTCAATGACTTTCCGGATTGATTCAACTTTTTTTGTTTATTTGGTAATCATATTGATTTGGTAAGTTTTTTTTGCATAAACAAGAACTATAAATATTTTGAAAATTAAGCTCGCTTGTGTTGGGTGTGGATATTTTTCCCGGTTTCATGTGGAAGCCTGGTTGCGGATTCCCGAAGTAGAATTGGTTGCAATATGTGATAAAGATGTAGCAAAAGCTAAGAAAATGGCTTCAGATTTTGGCATTGAAAATTACCATACCAACTTGGAAGCATTAATTGATTTAGAGGATTTTTCTGTGCTGGATATTATTACACCTCCGGAAACACATTTAGACATTTGTAAAAAGGCCATGGAAGCGGGTAAACACATCATTTGTCAGAAACCCCTGGCTCCCGAGATTAGTGTTGCGCGAGAGATCGTAACCTTGGCAGAGCGTGCCGCAATCCGCTTTATGGTACATGAAAATTTCCGGTTTCAGCCCTGGTACCGAAAAATTAAATCGCTCATTGATGTAGGTTCAAT
>JABDLW010000470.1 GCA_013001805.1 Saprospiraceae bacterium
TGCGAGAGCAAAGCACTTTAGGAAAGGTGCCCTTTTTTGGTTCGTTTTTTGGGCACGCAAAAAATGAACAAACAACTGGTAGAATCAGACTACTCTAATTCAAACGTTTTGACACTGTGGATTATCCTCTAATGATGGAAATTGGCTCGAAGCATCTTTCAACGAAAAGCAATTGCCGGCAGGCATTATCCTTTACATTCGAATGTTATGCTGAATAAATCAGTAAGTACGTTTGAAGAAGCACCAGATTGGTATTCAACCGATGATCAAAATTGGGATTTCGTTTCTTTGGCAAAAATGCACTCCCTTGGATCATATTAATAGAAAATTCGTATATTCCTAATCAGATAACTTCTGGTCAAGGGACTAAAAACTGCTGTCATGTTGAAACTTAAACCACTTTCCAAAGACTCAATCGGACACGCCTTAGAGCGGGCAAAACACTACCGGCTACTTAATCAACCGTGGCAGGCTGAAAGCATTTGTCGCGATATCCTAAATGTAGAACCTTCGCATCAAGAAGCTCTGGTTACCATCATCTTGTGTATTACAGATCAATTTGCCGGTGGGAACCGCCATGATTCCGAGGCCAGGGAAATTTGTGCCAACCTGACCGACAAATACCAGCAAAAGTATTACCGGGGCATTATCGCAGAACGATCGGGTAAAGCGGCATTAAAAAGAAAGACTCCCCGGGCTAAATATATTGCGTACGAGTTCTACCGGCAGGCCCTTAACTTTTTCGAAGAAGCAGAGAAGCTCCAGCCGGAAGGTGATCAGGACACGGTATTACGCTGGAATTCCTGTGTCAGGGCGATAGAGCAATTTAAGTTGGAAGCTTCTCCCGATGAAGACTATGTTGTGACTTTACTGGATGTGTAATTAGTCTCTACCCATAAATTAATTTACTATTAATAGCGCTATTTATGTGGTGGCAACTTCTGTTTCTTACCAAATAGTTTTCTACCAATAATGGTAACAGGATCATAATAACGGTCTACGACGCGCTCCTTTATGGGTATGATGCCATTGTCGGTAATATTGATATGTTCCGGACAGACATCCGTACAGCAACGGGTAATGTTGCACATTCCCGAACCATACTCTTTTTTAATTTCCGGAATCCTATCTTCCGTATCCAGTGGATGCATTTCCAGGCTTGCCACCCGGATCATAAACCGGGGTCCGACAAATGCATCCTTTCTATCGTGGTCACGTAAGACATGTCATATATCCTGACATAAATAACATTCTATACACTTTCGAAATTCCTGTACTCGATCCACGTCTTCCTGATACATTACATATCCTCGATCTGATTTCGCCTGCGGATGCAATTTGACCGGCTTTATCTTTTTATTCTGTTCATAATTCCAAGAAACGTCCGTAACCAAATCTTTAATTACCGGGAATGTTTTCAAGGTGGTAACCGTGATAGTTTGGTCCTCCTGGTATTCATTCATCCGGGTCATACAAGCTAACTTAGGCTTGCCATTGATTTCCATGCTGCAAGATCCGCATTTACCTGCCTTGCAATTCCAGCGCACAGCAAGGTCATTGGCTTGTTCCGCCTGGATCCGGTGAATGACATCCAATACAACCATACCTTCCTGCACTTCGGTTTCGTAGTCTGCAAATTCTCCCTTTGCATTATCTCCCCGGTAAATCCTAAATTTTCGTTTTGCCATTTTTTAGTCGGCTTTAGATCTTTTATGATCGATTATTATATTTATTTTTCCAGATCATAAAATCCGGAAAACATCTGGCGGCTATTTTTAATTAGCCTTTATGTCCATTTAATTAATTGATTGCAACAAATCTTATCAAAAATTTGGTTAATCCCCTCCTACACATCACCTTTCCGTTCATCCACAATTTCCTTTTCAAGATCTTCGATTGAAGATTCTGCAATGCGGACAAGCTCCGGATCCGGATTAAATCGCTCGACTTTCTTTAGAGCCATTTTCCCATTATTTCCCTTGTTTATCACAATATTATATTGCAACCATTCTTTTTGTTCACCAGGAAAATCAGCCCGTGTGTGGGCTCCGCGACTTTCTTCCCGTAGCAAAGCGGCACGGGCCACTGCCTCAGAAGTAATCAACAAATTACGCAGTGCCAGCGCCTCATGCCAACCCGGATTGAATTGACTAGCTCCCTTGGCTTTAACTGTCTCATATTCTTTTTTAAGAGCTTCAATCTGTGCGATGCCCGATTCAAGTTCTGATTTGGTCCGGATAATACCCACGTTTGCCTGCATGTTGCTCTCCAATTCTGCATGCAAATTATATGGATTTGCTCCCGACTCCCGGTTTAAAATACTCGTTGTGTTACGGATGATATTTGTCACTTGATCTGGATCCACCTCTGCATAACTCGACATATTCTGAGCATAGACAGCTGCATTTTTACCAGACAAATAACCAAACACCAGCAGATCTGATAAAGAATTACCACCCAGTCTATTTGCCCCATGCATTCCTGCAGCACATTCACCACAAGCAAAAAGACCCGGTACGGAACTCATCGTAGTGTCTGCATCAACTTTAATTCCTCCCATAAAATAATGACAGGTGGGCCCAACTTCCATTGGTTCCTTGGTAATATCCAATTCAGCTAGTACTTTAAATTGATGATACATTGAAGGAAGCTTCCTTTTAATGTCTTCAGCCGAACGTTGCGTGGCGATATTTAGAAAAGCACCACCGTGGGGAGATCCTCGTCCCGCTTTCACTTCTTCATTAATCGCCCTGGCAACCACATCCCGTGTGAGCAATTCAGGTGGGCGACGAGCATCAGGGTCCCCGGCAAGCCACCTTGCTGCTTCTTCTTTGGTGTCGGCTGTTTCTGCCCGGAAGCGATCGGGAACATAATTAAACATAAATCTGGTGCCTTCATTGTTCAGCAGAATTCCACCTTCACCCCTTACACTTTCGGTGACCAGAATACCTCGCACAGAAAGAGGCCATACCATTCCCGTGGGATGAAATTGATTAAATTCAAGATCCATGAGATCTGCCCCGGCCTCGTAAGCCATGCCATATCCATCGCCGGTATATTCCCAGGAATTGGAAGTAACTTCCCAGGCTCTTCCCCCTCCCCCGGTAGCAAAAACAATCGATTTGGCACGAAATATTACAAAATTGCCGGTTTCACGCCACATGCAGACAATGCCACATGCAGCGCCATTTTCATCGGTAAGTAGATCCAGAGCCGTGCATTCCATATACGTTTCGATGCCCTGATGTATACCATGATCTTGTAGTGTACGAATCATCTCCAGACCCGTGCGGTCTCCTACATGAGCTAATCGGGGATAACGGTGTCCGCCAAAATTCCGTTGATTAATTAATCCTTTCTTGGTACGGTCAAACACGGCACCCCATTCTTCCAGGAGCTTAACTCGCTCGGGTGCAATCGTGGCATGAAGTTCTGCCATACGCCATACATTGAGGAACTTACCCCCTCGCATGGTATCGCGAAAATGTATTTTCCAGTGATCGCGAGCATCCACATTCCCCAGCGCCGCTGCCATGCCACCTTCAGCCATAACCGTATGGGCCTTTCCCAACATCGATTTCATAACAATACCGGTACTGACTCCTCTCGATGATGCTTCAATTGCAGCACTTAGTCCGGCTCCACCGGCACCAACTATGAGTACGTCGTGCTCAATTGTTTTTATCTCTGAAATATCTAACATGCTAATTCATTTGATTATCCACCCCAAGTATTGAGGTCGACTATTTGTCCCATTGAGACCATGCGGACATAAAAATCGGCCACCATAATCCAAATTAGACTTACCCAGGCAAAGAGTTCATGACGTTGATTTAGCCAGGTGACCACCTTGCCATTTTTGTGGGCTATCCGGCCACTCATACTGCATGAGTAACAATCCATTCTTCCACTGAACAGGTGCCGTATGGAATGACAACCAAAAGCGTAGGCCGCCAGTAAAATAGGATTCCCCAAAAGTAAAATGGAGCCAACACCAACGCCAAATTCACCTCCCCTGAAAAAGGAAAGATAGGCATCATAAAAGAAAATCACAATGTAGGCCATCGCGAAATACATCGTATACCGGTGAATATTTTGAATTCGCATCAGGCCTGTTTCCCCTTTATATCCGGCTTTCCCTTTACGAGGTAACGCACCTACAGCACATGCGGGTGGAGTACCGGTAAATGCCCGGTAATAAGCCTTCCGATAATAGTAACAGGTAAATCGAAAGATTCCCGGAACCGCCAGTATCAATAATGAGGGTGAGGGCGGCAGCCATTGCGGCCACCATGCCGGCCATGAACCAAAAATAGCATGGTTCATCGGTGCTGCTCCTTCTACGCCTTCTTTAATGAAAAGCAGAGGAGAATAAAAAGGTGCCAGATATCCGCCAAACCCCTCTTGACCTGCGCTATACCAATAGAAATCAGCCTGCCAGGCAGACCAAAAGCCATAAATTAAGAATGAAGTGAGCCCGAAGAGAATAATGGCCGGGTACAACCACCAGTTGTCTTCACGCAGCGTGCTGGCAAAACCCCGGTTAAGGACATCGGAAGAAGTCGTCGACACAATGAGATCGTTTTGTTTCTTCCTAAAATTGCAGAATTAATTTGAGATAATTTAATGTGAGCACCAAATTCTTATTTTTCGCAGCGACAGGCTCACATCCTGACCGAGGCTAAAAAACTATTTAAATCCAGATCCACCTGGTTGTCAACCCCGATATTGTTCGCATCAGGCTGAGGCGACAGAAGATTTACACCAGGAGGGAATCCTACCGGAATGCTGCCTTCTTTATTTCTTGTCCGGAACCTGCAATTCATTCAATACCAAAACAATATGGTTACAACCGATATTAATTTGGTAGTGAATTTTTAAACCCATTCCATTCACCTGCATTAGAATTAAATGCGGTATCACATCCACGATCTTCAGCAATCTCATTAATTGCCTGAACACGATCATCGGGATTGGGGTGGGTACTTAGAAAGGCCGGCGGAGACACAGTACCCTGAGCGGTCAACTTCTCAAAAAAACTTGCTGCTCCATTGGCTGCATAAGGAGTCTCACAGAGGTAGATCACGGAATACCTGTCCGCCTCCGATTCATCGCTGCGACTAAATTTCAAACTGACCAATGAGCCCAGGATCTGGACAAGAGTACTGGGATCTCCTCCGGATAAAACACTCAATAATAATCCAATTCCATATCGTTGGGTGAGTTGCTGTGTGGAATGACGACGATCAGCATGAGCCATCTCATGCCCCATTACCCCCACAAAATCATCTTTGGTATCTAAAAATTTTATTAGCCCGGTGTATACGAAAATAAACCCGCCGGGAGCTGCAAAAGCATTTAATGTCGAATCATCGTGAACTAAATGTACTTCCCAGGCAAATTCATCTTTGTGTTCCACCTGGCCCGAATTTAATATCTCCTGGACTACCTCTTCTAAATATTGATACGATGTAATATATTGGCTACGGTCCAAAATCACAAAAGAGCTATCTTCCAGAATCTGTTCCCTTAATTGTGCTCCCAGGGCCAGATCATCTTCTACCGTAAACAAATTTATTCCATCATCACCACAGGATGCAAAGCCTATCGAGATCACCAGGATCAATATATTCTTCACGGCACCGGGCATGCTGTTGCTCATGATTTCTTTTATGTTGGTTATACGACATAAGACGATAAAAGGTTCGTTCTTAGGGTAAATAAAATGTTAAAAAATGGAAGGTCTGTAACTGCTTATTGACACCATAATTCTCAAAGTCTTTAAACTGTCTTTGTCATACAGTACCGGGTGCAAATGAATCTACATACCAAATAAATGCCATATCGAAGTGCTTGTGTAGCAAACTCTAAATAAATATAGCATCTAATATGTTATTTACTAAACTTACTTACAGTTTGCAACACTAGTACACAAACACATTAATTATCATCTGTAATTTCTTTGTCGTTTTCACCACCTCTTCGTTGTCGAAACTCATAGAACACCTGCTATACTTCGTTTCTGCCGCCTTGATCTGGTAAAAAATACTTCGAAATTATTACGAAAAACTAATGTGTTCATGTACTGGAGATTTTCTGTAATTTATACTGCTAATTGTTTTCGTCAGATCTTTATGACGCTGAGCCTAAATCTATTTAATTTCATGAAATATCACCACAGCATTATTTCCGTTCTCCTAATTTTTGTTTTAGGTAATGGGTGCAAACCAGGTACAGGTCTCATCTTACCCAAAGATGGTCATTGGATCGATTTAAGTTATAGCTTTGATGCCAGCACCCCGTATTGGCCCACCAGCGATGGCTTTAAGCTGGATACTGTATTTCAAGGACTGACCGACAAGGGCTACTTCTATTCAGCCTTTTCATTTCAGAGTGCCGAGCATGGAGGCACCCACATTGATGCACCTGTTCATTTTGCTGAAGGAAAACAAACGGTTGATGAAATTCCACTTTCCAGTCTGACCGGATCAGGCATCGTCATTGATGTAAGGGATTCGGTCAACGCATATATCGACTATCAGATCGCAAAGGCAGATTTTGCAGGCTGGGAGAAGAACCATGGAAAAATTCCAGATCATTCCATTGTGTTATTGCGAACCGGTTTTGGTAAATATTGGCCAGATAAAAAGAAATACCTGGGCACCGATATTACCGGTGAGCGGGCCATTCCTTTTCTCCATTTCCCCGGACTCGACCCGGAGGCGGCACAATGGTTGGTTGCCGAGAGAAATATTAAGGCGATAGGAATAGATACTCCAAGTATCGATTACGGGCGTTCCTCCGATTTCCAAAGTCATAGAATTTTATTCGCCGCCAATATCCCCGCCTTTGAAAATCTGGCCAACTTAGATCAACTGCCGGACCACGGAATATACATCGTGGCGTTGCCGATGAAAATAAAGGGCGGCAGCGGGGGGCCATTAAGAATTGCAGCCCTCATTTTATAGGAGAGCAAACTCAATGGGTTACCAAATTGTTCTCGCACCAATATAATCCAGAGACAAACTCTTCGGTAGTCAATTAGAAATTAATAAGCTGGGTTCTTTTTCAGGCGCAACTACAACACCGAATATAACCTTTACACTTATTCACATCCACTCTGCAAAACAACAAATTTGGAATTGCTAACTACCTCAAAATTAGCATCCAGGTTGACTTCCGGGGCCACCAGAGTGGTCAAGCGATACGGCTGCGTTTCCAGATTTCCGGAAATAAAAATTGATTGGGCACCTTTATAAGTCTCCAGTAAAGGATTGTCAGAGTCATCCAGAAAAAGTACGGGTGGCGTATTGTTGAGTGGCGTGCCTACACACTGGCAATCCGCATTTACCTGATCATCTATTGTGCAGATGTCATTATCATCGCAACTGGTTCCCTGAGTGCAATCCAGATCTTTCTCTATGGTGAAGTAATCGGCAATCACCCCTTGATTATTGAGAAATTTTACATCCATTACGCCTCCATTAACTTCGAGTATGCATGAACCCAATTGCGCTACAGAATAAAACATGGCTTCATGATCCAGGGTTCCACCGGAAACCCGGCCGGATGATCCTCCTGTGATATATGCTGCACCATTTAAGGATCCTGCACTTTTCTGGTATGCACCATCATCATCTGCCCTTCCATTACCATCACCCGAATATCCTACTGTGTGAAAAAGCGGATTGAAAGAATCAGAATCACCATAGTGTCCATTGAGAAAAAAGGATCGCTCATACGAATGGCTATGACCCGATAATACAAGATCCACTCCATGTGATTCCAGCAAAGGCAGGAAATTTTCACGCATATCAACTAATCTGCCCTCGGTATCCGAATTATGTGAGCCCTTGGAATACGCCGGATGATGCCAGAAAGCTACGATCCAGTCAGCTACGGTGTTTTGTAAATCACTTTGACACCATTGGTACATAGGACTTCCAACCGATCGGTCGGAATCATATGAGTCCAGACTAATGAAATGTACATTTCCGTAGTCAAATGAATAGTAGGCTTCCGTCATGGAAGCAACGCCACCACTCTCGCCTTGCGTAGGGAAACTGAAAATATCGTAGTAAGGTCCGGTTTGACTGCCGGAATACGCTGAGGCACCGTCGTGATTACCCAAGCAGGACCAGGCAACCGAATTCTTTAGCTTTTCTTCGTACATATTTTCGAACAATGCCGCTTGATATTCTGGATCGGTACCTGTATTATATGCATTGTCGCCTAAAAATAGAATCAGATCTGTATGTTCTCCTCCTGCATATGTGTAGTAGGCATCGCGTACTGACCTGGCGTTACTATTTGCGGTACCACAATCACCCAATACCCAGGCTTTAATGGGC
>JABDLW010000479.1 GCA_013001805.1 Saprospiraceae bacterium
GTGCTGTGAACCGCCAGGAAGTCGCCTACGAGATCCACACAGATTTTGTGATCAAACGATAGGGGGCTGTTGATTCTTAAGGGATTTCCCTCTCAATGAGATTATCTAATCTCATGATCCTCAAAAAATCTTTTGATGATGAAAAGATGGCGAAAAAGACCTGCTTTTGGTGTAAAGATATTTGTGAGACGGTACACTTGTATTAAGTTCGGGTTTCTTTATTACCAGGTTTCGGCTTGTCGCACTCAGGAGGCGTTTGACTACTATAACTTCTTTCAAATATGCAATCGAAAACACAGACAGTAGAATTCATCAATCACAATGGTGACAAATTATCGGCAAAAATAGAATTCCCACCGGACCAGAAGCCCAGGGCTTTTGCCATTTTTGTGCATTGTTTTACCTGTAACAAGAACTTATCTGCGGTTCGCAATATCAGTCAATGCCTGGCCACCACCGGTCTTGCGGTGCTGCGTTTTGATTTTACTGGCCTGGGTGAGAGTGAAGGGGAATTTGTAGAGACAGGGTTTTCGACTAACATAACAGATATTCTTGCTGCGGCATCATTTCTATCGGAGCAATTTAAGCCTCCATCCCTAATCATAGGGCATTCTCTGGGAGGTACCGCAGCTATTTTTGCTGCATCTTCCATCCCCAGTTTGGAAGCTATCGTGACCATCGGATCGCCAGCTGACCCAGCCCATGTTAAGCACCTGGTTTCCGATTGCTTACGAGAAATTGAGGAACATGGCGAGACAGAAGTCTCGATTGCCGGCCGTAAGTTTACTATTGGACAAACTTTTCTAAAAGACCTCATCCAACAGGATATCAAGATCATTTTAAAAGAGCTTAAGAAAGCAATTTTGGTTATGCATGCACCATTTGATAAGATCGTAGGGATTGAAAATGCAAAATGGTTGTACAAAGCAGCATACCATCCGAAAAGCTTTATTTCATTAGACGATGCTGACCACATACTTTCACAAAAGCAACATTCCCGGTATGCCGGTACGGTTATCGCAGCCTGGGCTACTAAGTACATTCCCCTTGAATCACAAAAGAACCTTTCCAGCCAGCAAAAGGTGGTTGTAAACCTGGAGCCGGAAGATAAATTTACCACCCTCATCAAGGCGGGTAATCATTACCTAACAGCCGATGAACCTATGTCGGTAGGAGGAGATGACTTTGGCCCGGCACCCTACGATCTTCTTGCCGCCAGCCTGGGTGCATGTACTGCGATGACTTTAAGAATGTATGCTAACCGAAAGAAATGGAAAATTGGGTCAGTGCAAGTGCATTTGACCCACGATAAGGTCTATGTCGAAGATCAATTAGCCAGTGTATCTGATGCTACCGGTAGTAGGAAAGTCGATGTTATTTACCGGATCATCGAATTCTCGGCAGATTTATCCCGCGAGCAAAGTCAGCGCTTGCTGGAAATCGCCGACCGGTGTCCGGTGCACCGCACCCTGGAGGGTTCCGTGCTGGTGCGAACCTCACTGAGCGAAAAGGAGTGAACCGCCCTCAAATCATCATTAAATCAGTTGGCGGTTAGCAAGCTGACAGCCACTCTCTTCAGGTAAAATTCCACGTTAACCGGGAACATTGCAACGTGGGGAACGTATTATAATAAATGTTAAACCTTTGATTTTAACATAGTTGCGCTTGTTAGTG
The DNA here is from genome assembly GCA_013001805.1 of Saprospiraceae bacterium. Classification (GTDB taxonomy): domain Bacteria; phylum Bacteroidota; class Bacteroidia; order Chitinophagales; family Saprospiraceae; genus JABDMH01. Next base: position 1,675 of record JABDLW010000479.1, read on the forward strand.
TACCTAAAAAGATATTAACTTACACCCGCTTTAGTTCCCCTGGAGCAACGTGAACATTAATCTAACTACACTCGGACATGAGAACCAACTTTACCTTAAAGACATGCCTGTTATGGCACTTCGTCATTCTTTTTAGCGCCGTTACTTTTGCGCAAAGACCCGTTGATACGCAATCGGTCAGGAGCGTGATTTCATCAAAAAAGATGGAAATGCATCGGGCGCTTTCGAATACTGAAAACCTTTCTGACAGCCTCTGCGTCATTGACACGGCTTATATTAGGGACAAAACTGCATCTGCATTTGAGATCCGCGTCTTACCGGTCAGCGACACGGTACAGTATAGATATCGTAGTGAAGATGCTGACCCCCAGGAGGATACCAGTTGGACATCGTCTTATGTTTTTGACACTTGTTGTTTTGCCATCGGTGGCCTGGAGAGTGAGATGATATATGTCATTCAGGTACGGCGATGGTGCCAGGCTACTTCCAGCTATGGCGATTGGCTCGAATTGTCAGACACTACCCGTTGTGAGGGTCCTAGCCATGATCAGATGAAATTAATAGGACTAAGTCATGATGCCGCATCCATGATGGTCGAAGCCGATGCTGCAGGATATGAATGGGTGATAAAACGCACAGGAAGTTCTACCGCTCGTCATATTAAAACGACTACAAACACGATCGAATGGAGCAGTCTTGAGGCAGATACGGAGTACGAATGCATGGTTCGGATGAGCTGCGGTGAGGGATGGTCCGATTATTCACCCAAAGATACCTTCAATACCAAACCCTACGAAGAGCATTCTTGTGGTGCGGTCACCAATGATCAGGTATATACAACCAATGTAACCACAAACGAGGTACAATTGAATTGCGATATGAAAGGCGTGCAATACAGTTGGGGAATGAAGTCATCGGGTGAGGAAAATTGGACCATAGTGACCAATCAGAAGGGATCACATGTCTGGAAGAACTTAAAACCGGGCAAGACATACCAATACAAAGTGAAAGTAGAGTGCCAGGCATCATCCTGGACTGATTGGTCTAATACGCATTACTTTACCACCAAGGAGGATCATTATGGTAATGCTTGTACCACACCACAGAGCTACCACATGAGTTATAAAGATATAACCTACAACTCTGCCAGTACCTATTGTGCCGTAGACGGAGCTCAGTATCATTGGTATCTATCTCCTTATGGTAAGAATCAGTGGGAAGATCATACCAGTTCTTACAGTTACTATCACTGGAAGAATTTGAAACACAACACTAAATATGAATATAAGGTAAAGGTAAAATGTCATAATGGGAGCTGGACTGGATGGTCGTATGTTGGTCATTTCACCACACATGATCACTATGGTGATCCCTGTACTACCCCAAAGAGTCATCACATGAGTCATAAGAATGTGACTTACAACTCAGGTAGTACTTATTGTGACATCAAAGGTGCTTCATACCATTGGTATCTGAAACCCCATGGCTCAAACAACTGGAAAGACCATACAACTACCCACAACTATTACGATTGGAAAGGGCTGCATTACAATACAACCTATCAATATAAAGTCAAAGTGAAGTGCCATGATGGTACCTGGACCGGCTGGTCATATGTCGGTCATTTCACGACCTCCAGTCACTATGGCGACCCCTGTACCACACCGCAGAGCCATCATATGAGTTATAAAGATCTTACGTATAATTCAGCGTCTACTCATTGTGCAGTGAGTGGTGCAAGCTATCATTGGTACTTAAAACCCAGCCATAGCAACACCTGGATTGATTACAATACCAA
>JABDLW010000617.1 GCA_013001805.1 Saprospiraceae bacterium
ACTTCAAAAAATATCGAACTTAATGAAGACGCGGAATTTCAAACTAACGCAGGACTCGATGCAAAAGTAACTCTTTCTACCTCTCTCAATCTTGACCTTACGATTAACCCTGATTTTTCTCAAGTAGAGGTTGATCGACAGGTGACTAACCTGGACCGGTTTGAATTATTTTTTCCCGAACGACGACAATTTTTTTTGGAGAACAGTGATCTTTTTGCCAGCCTCGGCTCCACCAGTATTCGTCCTTTTTTTTCGCGGCGCATTGGTTTAAACACGCCCGTTCAGGCGGGTTTGAGACTCAGTGGTAAAGTCGGCGAACAATGGCGCTTAGGACTAATGAATATCCAAACGGGTGCTGAAGATGATATATCTGCGGCAAATTATACGGTGGCAGCATTGCAGAAGAAAATTCTTGGCCGATCCAATATCGGTGCTTTTTTTGTCAATAAGTCCCACACCGGCGATCGGGATCCGGATCATTTTAATCGTATTGCTGGCGTCGAATTTAACCTGGCTAGTAAAAATAGTAAGTGGGTTGGCAAAGCATTTTACCATCAATCTTTTGCTCCCGGTCAATCTGGCAATACTTCGGCAGCATCTACCGATTTAACCTTTAGTACACAACGTTGGCTGGTCTCATTGGCACAGGCATTTGTTGGTGAGAATTATAGTGCTGAAACCGGCTTCGTTCGACGGGGAAATTATTATCAAATAAATCCGGTCATAGGATACAAATTTTTCCCCTCCCGGTCCGAAATTGCCAATCATGGACCAAGGGTTTCTATGGATATGTTTTATAATTTAAATGGAGATCTGACGGACCGGAAATTCAGTGTTGATTACTTAGTTCAGTGGCTTGATCGCAGTTCTTTTTCTATAGGTGCTGGTCAGGATTTCGTTAGGTTACTTGCTCCTTTCGACCCCACCAATACCGGTGCGACACCACTTGGAGAAGGAGAAACATATACCTGGCAAAACATTAATCTAATATATAGCTCCAATGCACGGAAATTATTTAACTATTCAGTAGCGGCACTTTATGGAGGCTATTTCAATGGTGATCGTTTTGGTATCGAGGGAGAGTGTAATTTTCGCGTGCAACCATATGGAAGCTTAGGGCTTATCAGTGCATTTAATCGACTTTTGTTGCCAGAACCTTACGGCAATTTCAACCTATTCTTACTGGGCCCGAAACTAGATATTACCTTTACAGACAAATTGTTTTTAACCACTTTTGTCCAGTATAATTCTCAAATAGAGAACCTAAATGTTAACATCCGGTTTCAGTGGAGATACGCACCGGTTTCAGATCTGTTTATTGTTTATACGGGAAATTCCGGGACCACTGATTTTCTTGCAAAGAATCGAGCATTGGTGCTTAAAATGTCGTATTATTTTAACTAATAGAATTATGAACCAATGCAAACATTATCTTGAAGAAAGACCGGCTAATAAAAGATCATTTTTACATTACTTTTAATCTCCAAAGCCCTGACTGGCAATCAACCGGACAAAATCCAGTGAACTAAGCATTCCGATGATGCGGGTCTCCTCAATAACCAAGAGATGATGGATTTTGTGATTAAGCATCATCTTTGCAGCTTCCTGAGCTGTCGATTCCGGATCAATGACATACACTCCATGCGTCATCACCTGCTCTATAGGCACTGTGTCATCAAACGCACCCATGAGGTCTGTATTGGTGACTATTCCCCTGATCAGGATTTGTTCTCCTTTGATTTCAACGATCGGAACTGCACTGAAGCCTTTCTGGCGCATCAGATCCCGTACTTTGCCAACATCCGACTGAAGTACGCAAGTCGAAACCGGAGCTTTCATAAAATCTTTGACCAGGACACTCATTAAACACAATTTTGGCTGCTAAATATATGCATTCTTACCGAATATCCTAGGAAGGATCAAATACTCAAGGTGATTGCGGAATCCGCAAATCGTCGCTTAGTGATGCGGCAAGACGAAGCCCGCCCGTGCCGGTACGGACGGGGAAGATGCCGGGTTGTAACTAACGGACCTGTCTGCCGTGGCTTGGCAGGTAGAGATCAACAAAAACTGAAACCATGAGAACGGCTTGTATTTATAAATAAAGAAAACATTTAGTAAGAAGATCAGCGTAAGATTGGGTATATCAAGTGTTTTGTAAATGTGGTAAATCCCCAGCCAGACTTTGCTGGTCTAATACACTAACAAAAAAATATGAAGAGGTTTTCGAATACCTGTGTCAATAGGTGATTTTGCGATCGCGAGCTATCGTTTTCCATATCGATGCCGGTTTGCCGCTAATTATCTCGTGACCAAAATCATAAAGGGCTACGGTAGGGCAAATGTGGATCGGAACACCATACCAGACATCACCTATTTTCCATTGATGGTTTTTTTCAACTTCCACAACCAAATGCTCTTCACTTTGTCCGATAAAACTTAGCACCGTAGCATTGAGAAAATGCACCCTTTTATTAAGAGGGTTTTCCGGGGCAATTGATTTATGACCCAAATCCAAACACAATTTGTTTTCCGCTGGTATGGATATGATTCTACACATTACCAGGGCTGCGTAAATAAAAGGTTGCTCCGGACAGACCTGCGCATATCCCCAATCCCAGTAGATAAAAGCTCCCGGACTGCAT
>JABDLW010000530.1 GCA_013001805.1 Saprospiraceae bacterium
CATTTAAATAATGGCAATTTATGCGCTATGAGATCTATATTCTGGGGCGAATTTCAAACAAAATATTTAGTCTACCCCGAGCATGATTTTTGATCGCAAACCAGGAGATGTTTTTTAACAACCTGCATGATGTATTGTGTGACAGAGCCGGAAGATTTTCGCATGACAAGCCGGAGGATTGAGATCCTCCTTTATGCTTTTAACAATTATTCCGAGAACAATTGCTGTCAAGGCGGAGGATTGAGATCCTCCTTTATATTTTTTACCAATCATGAATTTTTGCATGACAAGCCGGAGGATTGAGATCCTCCTCTTTTTATTTTAACGATGGCATTTTGGAGACAAGGAGAGCCCCGGATCTATATCCGGGGACGGTTCCCAATTAATAATTTACGACAATTCGGAGGATTGAGATCCTCCTCTATATTTTTATCAGGGAATTTTTACGTGACAATTCGGAGGATTGAGATCCCCCTCTATATTTTTTATCAATTAGGAACTTTTGCATGACGACCCGGAAGAATGAAATCCTCCTCTTTTTATTTTACCGATGGCATTTTGGAGACAAGGAGAGCCCCGGATCTATAACCGGGGACCGTTCCCAATTAACAATTTACGACAAGCCGGAGGATTGAGATCCTCCTCTTTTTATTTTACCGATGGCATTTTGGAGACAAAGAGAGCCCCGGATCTATATCCGGGGACGGTTCTGTCAAGGCGGAGGATTGAGATCCTCATCTATATTTTTTAACAATCATGAATTTTTGTGTGTCAAGGCGGAGGATTGAGACCTCCTCTATATTTCAAATAAAAACTTGACGTCTTCGAGCCTTGGTGGCGCTACAACCCTTTTTCAAGGAAAATTGAGATCCTCTATCTCTTCACCAAAGGTATTCGGATGCAATGAGAGCCCGTACCTGTCACCTGGGACGAATTTCAAAACATAACATGCGTTTGTTCTTACCATGTATCAATAACTTCCATCACTTTCTTCTCAAATGCTTGAGCCTCGGCGGTTACTTGCGCGATATATTTATTTTCATCGATCGTACCCAGCACAGCCTGCATCTCCTCGGGAGTATCATAGGTAATCCGTTTAAACTTGTTGGTAAAATCCTTTTTCCTGCTTTCTTTGGTACGATGAACCATGGTGCGGGAAATCGTGACTGATTTTTCCAGCCATTGGTGCCATAACTCTTTGTCGAAATTGCTTTGTTTCATGTCATATAAATCCGGCAATGCGTTAAACGCATGGATAGCCTGATCTTCCTCAGAGTGGCTATGAATCTTATGGTAATATGCATGTATGGCCTTCCATGATTCTATTTCCCTGGATTGGATTTTTTGAATTAATTGCTCGATTTTATGCTTAGGCATTAATTGTCCGCCAACATTTAACCAACCTTGACGACCACCTCTGCCGCAACGTACACTTAATTCATCAAAATCAGGGATACCATTCGAAGTTGCATAATTAATCAAAAGTCTGACGCAGTAAAAATGAACCATATCCCGATACATCTGATAAGCTTCCACCGCTTTGAGAATTTTCACCTTCCGGTTGGAGTTTTCCAGTTCAGTTCCAAAAATCGCAAGTCCCTTTATTTTTTCCTTTTCATTGACTAGTAAGTGCCTTCCAAAATCTACTGCAACTGGATTCAATGCTGTCTCGGAAGGATACTTTGCTGCAAACGCCTCCACAACATAAAGTTCAAGCAATCTCATTGCACTAAATATTTCTTCGATGGTGTCTGGTGCTAAATAATCGTGGAAAACGATTTGTTCTCGAAAAATCCTTTGATCCCGCTCTATATATTTTGAAGCGCTCCGACTTAAAGCATACATGTTGTACATAAACCAGTAGGCAGGCATCACTTGCAAATGATTTTCATGGACATTGTTAGAAACCAGCGCAAAGGGAAAAGGAATATTTAATTCGGCCGGGTAAGATCCCTTGGCAATAAGGCAATAAGAAGCAAATTTCGAATGGTGTTGCAAACTGACTCCGAGACCCGGCCAAAATCCCCGGCCGGCAATAATTTCGCCATCAGCTTCCCGTGAATTGTGATTGGAACCAATAGATGCAGCAGCAGCTATGTTACTCTGACCCAGTACGGTGGCCGCTACCAGAAAGGAATTGTTGTGGTGTTGTTCATGTCCCGGAAAAATGAGTGAATTAAGCACTTCACAACACGAAATCGTGGAATTATCGCCCAGATAAGAATTAATAAGGCGGGCCCCATATTTCAGCGTCGTATTTTCTCCCATCACGAAACGTACGGCCTTAATACCGTAAAAGGCGCGGCTGCCATATCCCATAATTCCATTCACCATTTCGACGCCTTCTCCAATCTGGGATGGAGCCTCACGGCTGCTATTGATGGTTAGGTTCTTCAATTTATTACCTCCCTTTATGTAGGCATAGCTTCCCACTTTTACGTCCTTGAGAATCCGGGTATTTTTAATTATGGACCTATCCCCCACCGTTCCATAATAGCCGCGGCTGTTTGTGAACTCCCGCTCGGTTATTTCTTTAAATCGCTGCATTAAGAGACCATCGCCTCTGAATTTTGACCAAAGCCAGGCGTCGGCAGGCAGCATCCCATCAAAAGGCAGCACTTTTCTGCCTCCATTTTCATTGCAGATTTCCATCCAAATGCGGCTTTTCTCCTCCTCCCCTTCCTTGATAATGCCATTACCGAAACGCGCATAGTTGGTTGCGTGCATTTCGTTAATATTAAATAAAATGACTTCATCCCCAATAATATAATGAGAAAGATAATTTACCTGGTTAATCGCCACATTATTACCAAAATCGCAAGACAAAATGGTGCTGTTATAGATACCTACCGGCAACTTCAATTCGTGAAATTCCAAATATCCTGGTTGCAAATCTCCCATGCGTATACGTCCATAAAACCGGCAATTTCGTACCAATTGCGGATCAAACTGGTTTCCAACCTGCATCCCACTCCAGTCATCAGAAAGATTGCCATTTTGGATCAGGATCTTCATTTCAGCCGCAGTAAGAGACCGTAAATGACTATCATTGCCAAATTGTTTATCTCTCAGATAAAACTCATCGGCACCTTTGGGTAGGAATGGTGCAGTTAGAAAGTCATAACCCAGGCCATTCAAGGGATTATGTAAACGGTTGCTCATCTCAAAAGTTTACTTTCAGATCAGCAAGAATCCGTCCAGATTTTAAAAGGGTAAGGTTGATTATACGCCAAAGAAAGATCATAATCGGGGCCGGATTGCTGATACGAAATTTCATCAATCAAGTCCCAAAATCTAATCCGCATTTCGAGGGTGATTGTTGATGACCGTATCCACCATTGATTTACCGGCGATATTTGCACAGCTGATTGTCGCATTTAATGATTAGCATATTGGCTGCGGCCGAAGATGTTGAAGATATAGATAGTCCATTTTGCTTGACTAATGCAAGGGTTACTCTGCATCTGAATTAACCCCGAAAATGTATGTGGATCAGTAAGTTGACATAACGCACCCAATCTAGCATTGGACCCGGCCAATAATCAAGTTACTAATTATCGATTCCTGGCTGAGATAAATACTCCCAAGCCATCCAGCTGCATTCCGGAGAAGTTGCCTGAGGGACAAAATTGTCTGGGATTCGATTAAGACTGTTCAGGGCATTGACGGCCTGCCTGTATGCAGAGCCGATCTTTGATTTGCTTCTTTGGTCCATTGCACTTTTTTCAGGAATCTGAGTCGCGAATTATTAAGGCTTATGATTACAAAAAGTTATCTTTGAATATAGCGAACTACTTCTCGTAGAGATTAGATGGGTCAGTGATCAATGCCTTCCCACAAACTTAACCATGCCTTTCTGTGTATCTTGCTTCGATCCAACACACGAAAGGATACCAACTTTGGAGATATCAGATTTTTGAAATTCCGCAATAAGCTATCAAAAACAGGGACAAGCGTAATAATATGGTTTTTAATCATGGTTGGACTGGTCATTTATTTATTAGACGCTCCTAAATTCAAATGACACACATTTTGAAAAAATATATTTGTCCACGGACTAAAATCTGAAATCTAATGGGCTCCAACAATTCATGGATCCATTGCCGAATTTGGCAGATCAACTGTTTATTAAGCCAAGGACGAAATTGCAGCCATATGGCATAGCATGGTGCCTTTCCGGTGCTTGTGGTGTTTACCGCTGCAATGGAGCGCTACACCTTGTTCCAATACAAATTGGAGAATTTAACGACATGGCCTAAACCAATGTTTAACAAACCGGGCAGCTTGAATTCTCTGCCTGCTTGTGGCGTCACTTGCCAGGATTCGGCCATGCTTATCGTACCACAATATATCGGAAGATCGGGTGTAACAAGAATGAATTTTGAACATTACCAGACTGCCTGAGCGGTATTCGCTTATTTGATGATTCGGCTGCATCCTTTTTATTTTCTCCATCCAGGCAAACTGATTAGCATTGGCATAAGGACTTTTGATCTCAAACTTTCGCGACATGATTTTTTTCTTTCCGCTGGCGTATTTCACCACTGCCGAAAGAGAATACACACCAATAGCCATATTGCGCAATGGAGCGTGATCGGTTGAATTGGGTGTACACCATTCATAAGGACTGGTGTTATCTCTTCCAATAAATTGTTTTCCCAAATACAAGTCTACGTACGAAACACAATGAGGACTATTAGCCACAACCATCTTCACGTATATGTCCTTTCCCGGGTTGATGTAGTAGGTGGAAGGCGCTTGATAATGAACAGTAGGATAGCAATTATTTTGCCAGTGAAGTGCTTTGCTCGATATTTTAGCAAAGGATATCAATGCTGTCAACAAAAGTTGAACAATTAGATAAGTCCTAAATACCATGGTTGATCGCTTAATTTGTGTAAACTCTGTTGTTTCTCAATAAAAGGTGTATTTAACAGACAAAAATGTCCTGATCTATCCACCTATGGCTTTCCCGAGACCCTGTTTAGTTTTATCAGCTTTTAAAAAGCTATCTTACCAGATGCTGGCGAATCAAAGCATTTTGGCAAATATGAGATGGGGCAAGCATTGGATGATTTTTTACCTGGGTGCGATAGTACTGGCTTGTAATCAATGGGATTTTAGCCGGGTTGAGTTTACCGATGTGCTCACCATAGGTGCTATCGAAGTAGGATCCAATGTGGCATTTCTTTTGGGTGATATTGAGGGACTGAGAAATGCGGGAATTACGGAAAGTGGTTTCGTACTTTCCTCAACTGTATCAGCTGCTAATCAGCTGCGATTGAATCATCCGGGAGTCCTTTCGGTCATTTCACAAGATCAGGATACCAT
>JABDLW010000545.1 GCA_013001805.1 Saprospiraceae bacterium
CTGGTATACGGTGGCACTATAGCACCTGGACACCATCAAGGCAAGGACTTAGACATTGTGAGTGCTTTTGAAGCATTGGGCCAGAAGATTCAGGGAGAACTATCACCGGAAGATTTTAAGGCCATTGTAAGGAAAGCTTGCCCGGGCCCAGGAGCTTGTGGAGGGATGTATACCGCCAATACCATGGCCTCGGGCATCGAAGCTTTGGGAATGAGCCTACCATTTACTTCATCGAATCCGGCTATCAGTCAGGAGAAAAAAGATGAAGCATCTTATATAGGTAAAGCCATTAGAAACCTGCTGGAGAAAGACATCAAACCTTTGGACATTCTCACCTCCCAAGCATTTGAAAATGCGATCCGTCTGGTGATGGTCCTGGGAGGATCAACCAATGCCGTTCTCCACCTGATAGCTATAGCACATGCTGCAGGAATCAAGCTTACGATTGATGATTTCCAGAGAATCAGTGATCAAACTCCAGTATTGGCAGACCTCAAGCCCAGTGGCCGGTACCTGATGGAAGATTTGCATAATAATGGAGGCATTCCGGCCGTCATGAAGCTTTTGCTGGAAAAGGGCTATCTGCATGGAGACTGCCTCACGGTGACGGGAAATTCAATTGCCGAGAATCTTAGTGAAGTTGCACCACTTTCAGAAGGTCAACCTATTATTCATTCATTTGAGTCACCAATTAAACTAACCGGACATCTCCAGATTTTGAAGGGAAACCTCGCTCCAGGCGGTTCCGTTGCAAAAATTTCGGGCAAGGAAGGCGAGCACTTCACCGGGCCAGCCAAAATATTTGATAGTGAGCAGGAAGTTAATGATGCCATCACCGCCCGGCAAATCACTCCCGGTGATGTGGTTGTAATTCGCTACTGTGGTCCCAAAGGCGGACCGGGAATGCCAGAAATGCTCAAGCCAACTTCATTGATTATGGGCGCAGGATTAGGCAACGACGTCGCCCTGATCACGGATGGTAGGTTTTCGGGAGGAACCCGGGGTTTTGTAGTGGGACATATTGTCCCGGAAGCTCAGGAAGGAGGATTAATTGGTTTGTTACAGAATGGAGATATGATCACGATAAATGCGGTAGAAAACCGTTTACATGTAGATCTATCCGATGAAGAAATTGAGAAGAGGAGATCAGAATGGGTTCGGCCACCGCTAAAGGCGACTTCAGGTCAACTTTTTAAATATGCAAAAAATGTATCTGACGCGAGCAAGGGTTGCGTGACAGATGCCTTTTAATAACCAGGTAATATATTGCTTATGACTACCAGAACTATAACGGAACCAGTTGCACCAAGCAGTAAAGATGCTGCCGTAAAGATAAGTGGTGCCGAGGCCATTTTACGTTGCTTGCTGGAAGAGGGTGTTGACACTATTTTTGGATATCCGGGAGGTGCCATCATGCCAGTTTATGATGCCTTGTTCCATTACACGGACAGACTTAGACACATCCTGCCTCGTCACGAACAGGGGGGGATACATGCTGCCCAGGGTTACGCGCGAGTAACCCGAAATACCGGTGTGGCCATGGCTACATCTGGCCCGGGAGCAACCAATCTTGTCACCGGGCTGGGTGATGCGATTCTGGACTCCACACCTTTGGTATGCATAACCGGACAGGTATTTAGCAAATTGCTGGGAAGCGACGCATTTCAGGAAACCGATGTGATCGGTTGCACTATGTCGGTAACAAAATGGAATTATCAGATAACCCGAGCTGAGGAAATCCCGCAAATTATGGCCAAAGCCTTCTATGTAGCTAATTCGGGCAGACCCGGTCCAGTGCTGATAGATGTTACCAAAGACGCTCAGTTGGGTGAATTGGAATTCGCATACAGTAAGAATCCACAGATTAGAAGCTACCATCCTGTCCCTAAAATCCCGGTAGCCAGGATCAAAGAGGCTGCGGCTATGATAAATCAGGCGAAAAAACCTTTCATTTTAGCTGGACATGGTATTCAGATTTCCGGTGGACAAGAGATTTTTAAGCAATTTGTTAAGAAATCCGGTATTCCGGTTGCCTGTACCATACATGGTTTATCATCGCTCCCGGCAGGTCACCCGCTTAATGTGGGAATGCTTGGAATGCACGGCAACTATGGTCCTAACCTCCTGACTGGCTCTTGCGATGTATTGATAGCCATTGGTATGCGTTTCGATGACCGGGTGACAGGTGATCTCACCAGGTATGCCAAACAAGCCAAGGTAATTCACATCGAAATTGATCCAGCTGAGATTGATAAAAATGTTCCTGCTGATGTACCGGTTTTATGTGATGCTAAGGCAGCATTGGAGCGACTATATGATCTTGTCGAGGAGAAAACTTATCCTGATTGGCTGGCAGAATTCAGGGCATGTGACCGGATCGAGGAAGAAAAAGTCGTGGTCCATGATATGAAACCAGGAGAAACCGGAGGTATCAGGATGGGAATGGTCATTAGGGAAGTCAGTAAACAAACAGATGGTCAGGCAATCATCGCCACTGATGTTGGCCAACATCAAATGGCAGCAGCACGCTATTATGAATATAAAGACACCAATCAATGGGTATCTTCAGGTGGGGCTGGTACGATGGGCTTTGGACTTCCTGCAGCCTTCGGAGCCAAGCTTGCTCGTCCGGACAAAGAAGTAGTGCTCGTAGTAGGTGATGGTGGTTTTCAGATGACTTTACAAGAACTGGGAATGCTGACCCAATGGGATGTGGCAGTCAAGATCTTATTGCTTGACAATGAATATCTCGGAATGGTGAGGCAGTGGCAGCAATTGTTCTTTGATAAAAGATATTCATCTGTAGCATTACAGAATCCCGACTTTCTGAAAATTGCTGAAGGGTTTGGAGTACATGGTGCGCAACTGACGAACCCCGATGAGCTGCAAGATGCGATCACTAAAATGCTGGCATACGATGGTCCTTATCTTTTGCATGTGAAGGTGGAAAAGGAAGAAAATATATTTCCAATGGTTCCTTCAGGATGTGCAACAACTGACATCGTGTTAGAATAAAAAAAGTCATGGAAAATAACGAAAGGGAATTTACGATTTCAGTTTTTACTGAAAATCAAGCCGGTCTATTACAGCGTGTAGTGACCGTGTTTACAAGACGGCATATTAATATTGAAAGTTTAACAACTTCTAAGTCTTCAATCGAAGGCATTCATCGATTTACTATAGTTGTCAAAGTAAGTGAAGATCAGGTGATAAAATTAGTGGCTGCATTGGATAAGCAAATCGATGTAATTAAGGCATTTTATTATCGTACTCATGAAATTGTCTACCAGGAAGTCGCCTTATATAAAATACCTTCCGAAGCCTTTGCCGACGGTGATGAAACCGAAATCCTAATCCGTGCATATAATGCACGCATACTTTCGATTGAGCCGGAATATATCGTTGTAGAAAAAACCGGACATCCGGAAGAAATCGAAAAACTTCTAACAGAATTTGAGAAAAAAGGCATCTTTGAATTCGTTCGATCAGGACGAGTTTCCATTACCAAAGTAATGGAACCACTAAATAAATATTTGGCTTCAATAACCAGTGAAGAAATAGAAATATAAATTAATAATTACAAAACTGAATTAAATCAAAAATGGCAAAATTGAATTTTGGAGGCGTTGAAGAAAACGTCGTAACCAGAGAAGAATTTCCGTTAGAAAAAGCGAGAGAAATCCTGAAGGATGAAACCATTGCCATCATCGGCTATGGTGTACAGGGACCAGGACAAGCACTCAATTTGAGAGATAATGGATTTAATGTAATCGTCGGCCAACGAAAACCTTCGAAATCATATGATAAAGCCATCCAGGATGGATTTGTACCTGGTGAAACTCTGTTTTCGGTAGAAGAAGCGGCAGAACGTGGCACAATCATCCAATATCTTCTCTCCGATGCGGCACAAATCGAGTTATGGCCCACACTAAAAGCTAAACTTAATCCGGGGAAAGCCCTTTATTTCTCACACGGATTTGGCATAACCTACCGGGACCGTACTGGTATCATCCCTCCCGCAGATGTGGATGTGATTTTAGTAGCTCCAAAAGGTTCGGGCACTTCCCTGCGACGCATGTTTGTAGCAGGTAGGGGGCTTAATTCGAGCTATGCCATTCATCAGGATGCTACCGGCAACGCTTTTAATCGCGTAGTCGCTTTGGGCATTGGAATTGGGTCCGGCTATCTTTTTGAGACGACTTTTCAACGTGAAGTCTTTAGTGATTTGACGGGAGAGCGCGGTACCCTCATGGGAGCAATTCAAGGAATTTTTGAAGCACAGTACACCGTTTTGCGGGAGAGGGGGCACACGCCTTCTGAAGCCTTCAACGAGACAGTTGAAGAATTGACACAGTCTCTGATGCCGCTGGTAGCGGAAAATGGCATGGATTGGATGTATGCTAACTGCTCCACAACCGCCCAAAGAGGTGCTCTCGACTGGAAAGATAAATTCAGAGATGCGGTACAACCAGTCTTCAATGAGTTATATGATAGCGTATCGGCAGGTCATGAAGCTCAAAAATCAATCGATAGCAATAGCCAGTCAGATTACCGGGTAAAACTTGAAGCCGAATTAAAAGAATTAGCAGATTCGGAAATGTGGAAAGCGGGTAAAGTAGTAAGAAGTTTACGTCCGGAAAATAACTGATTTTCCTCATTGTTTCTATTTGTCAGAATTTAGACGAATAAAAGTAGAGGTTTAAACCAAAAGGAAGAGGGGATTCATTTCAGATCCCCTCTTCTCTTAACGGTTATTACAAAAAAAAATCAAACAATTGCCCTTGATCGGTTGGGCAATCTATCATAAAATGGTTACTAGTGCGCGCTAATGCAAAATCATTTTTCTACCTATCTTGTCCGTATCAGTTATTAATTCATAATAAATTACGCCAGTTTCGTCGAGTGCAGCTGCATCCATCGTAATGGTATGCAAGCCAGGTTCATAATCTCCATTGATCTCTCTCAAAATCTTACCGTCGATAGTATAAAAAACTAGTTTAGCCGAAGTCTTGCCCGGCAGATAAAAGCTGATCCTGGTATCGGTAATTGCCGGATTGGGTTCATTCTGAAATAATCGCATATTAGAGCCTCCCGGTGTATCGGCAAAGTTCAAGGCAACTGGTACTCGCGTACCGTCGGCAAGAAATGCTGAGGCAATAGTTATGCGACTATTCACGGAAAGCATCTCACTTAATTTTCCAGATTTCAGCACCTCGATCTGCATAGTATAAAATTTTGTTTTGACACCTGTGAGTATTTCCGGCGTGTTGTAAGCTGTCGTATACATTCCATGTTTTAAACGGGAAAGACCGAAATGATCGGCTGAGACCGAGAGCAGATCATTAGGATCTATGCTTAGTACATTTAGATATTCTCCGTTCACTTGCATGGTATATTGCAAACCAATGAGGTGATCCGCATCAACAATATGTACAGGCACATCCACTATTTCACCGGCTGATACAATT